>JAFLUH010000015.1:0-27603 GCA_022508895.1 Oscillospiraceae bacterium | reverse complement strand
TTATCGTCATGGTTGCAATAGCCATGTGCACTGCCATCACCGCATTTGACGGAAACGACTACGGCGGCGGTGGCGGAGGCGACTGGGGCGGAGGCGGCGGTCACGACTGGGGCGGCAGCTCAGGCTCGAGCAGCAGCAGCGGCGACGGCGACATAGGCGTAGTCGGGATAATCGTTATTGTAATTATCATCGTCTTTGTTATCATCGGCGCGTCCAAGGGCAAGGGTCAAAACACAGGCACGGGTACCGTCCGTCCCGGACAGGGCTCGCAGGGCATGAACGTGATCCTGCCCAACCGCAACGACCAGATTCAGGAGATAATCCGCAGGAAAGACCCCAACTTCTCGGCGGACGATTTCGTGACCTTCTCCAAGCAGGTGTACATAGACATTCAGACTGCGTGGTGCAACCGTGACCTCACTCCCGTGCGTCCCATCATGCACCAGAACCTGTACAACACCACACAGCGTCAGGTGCAGGACAAGATAAATCAGGGAATTGTATATCACTACGAAAGCATCGCCATCAACACCGCTTATCTTACCAGCTTTGTCCGTGACAAGGATTACGAGTACCTGACGGTATATCTCAACGCCCGCATGATAGACTATCAGGTGGACGAGAAGACAGGCAACATAATCAGGGGCGACAGGACCACCCGCTGGGATATGCGCTACAAGATGAAGTACATCCGCAGCGTAGGTGTGACCACCAAGGACAAGATAACGGGCACTCACGAATACAACTGTCCCAACTGCGGTGCGCCTCTTGAGATAACCTCCACAGGCGTATGCGAGTACTGCGGTTCCACCGTTTCCACAGGCGACTATTCATGGGTACTGACCGACTTCACCACTGTCCGCAACGACACGGTTGATGACGGCATAAGAGTACCGCCTGAGGATATTGGAGCGCCGCCTGAGGGTCATGAATAATGAATGCTGAAAACATTATAAGCGTAATCGTGCCTATTGTCGTTGTCTTGGTCATAGCGCTCGTTATAGTACGGCTGGTGTCTGAAATAAAGCGCTCGGTGACCCGCACTCTGAACAGTCAGATGATGCACGCCGCCAAGACTATCCTGCGTAGCCTCAACGAAAACCCCACAGGCATTCCGCCCTATTCCGTACCAAATCTTACTGCGGTGCACAGACCCAAGATAGAGCGTGACTTTCCCGAAATCGGCTATGAGCGCATGGAATCTATGGCAAGAAACGGTATGATAGCCATTCTCAACGCAGTGGAGAGCAAAAAGACGGACAGCGTGGAAAACTCCTCCAAAAACCTGCAAAACCAGTTGAAGGTGATAACTGAGGACTATTCCCGCCGAGACGAGGATATCCACTATGACAACGTACAGATCCACGCAGTGGCGATAACCAATTACCACAGCACCAAGACCACTGCCACGGCAGTATTTCAGATATCGCTTCAAAGCCTTGCCTTCCGCACCAAGGACGGCAAAGTGGTGAGCGGCTCAAACACGGTGCCGAGGCAAAACCTCTTTTCTCTGACTCTGATGCACAATCAGACGGGCAAATCAGGCAACGCACATTATTTTGAGGCAAACTGCCCCAACTGCGGTGCGCCGATAGAGGACTTGGGCAGCAGGAACTGTTCATTCTGCGGCTCGGGACTTGTCCCTGTTGTGGACAAAATCTGGCAGATCGACAGCTTCGAGCTGTTGAAATGAGAATACATTACATTAACGAAAGGAACTTATTAAATGGGACTTATCAAAGCAGCAATAGGCGCTCTGGGCGGAACTCTGGGCGACACATGGAAGGAAACTATCCACTGTCAGGCGATGGATAACACCGTTATCCTCCGCTGCGGCACCAAGATGAACGCAGACTCAAACCGCACCAGCAACACCAAGGGCACCGACAACGTTATCAGCAACGGCAGTGCCATCATGGTAGAGGAAAACACCTGTATGCTCACCATTGACAACGGCAAGATAACCAACGTCGTGACTGAGCCCGGGCGCTACATTTTAGACAACTCCACCGCCCCCTCCATCTTTGCGGGACAGATAAAGGACTCCGCGAAGGATCTTATCTCCCGTTTCACCTTCGGCGGTACGCCCTCATTTGAGCAGAGGGTAGTTTACATCAACCTCCAGAAGATACCAGGCATACGCTTTGGCACCGGCACACCCGTTCCCTACTTCGATCCCAAATACAACACCTCCATCGACATCCGCTTCTTCGGCACCTTTGAAGTGCAGATACCCGATGCGGAAGCCGCTGTAAAGTTCTATCAGGAGGTAGGCAGCAAGGGCGTGAGCTCCGGCGACATGAGCGCCAAGTCCATCTTCGACAGCGAACAGTACAAGATGGAGTTCATTCAGGCGATGACCGAAGCCCTCGGCAACCTGTCCAACCAAGGCGTATTCTACAGCCAGATATCCACCAGACTGAGAGAGCTGACCGAAAGCGTACAGAACGCCACCGTAAACAACTGGCAGCAGCGCGGCTTCATGGTAACCAACATAGGCATGAGCGCACCCACCATCACCGACGAGAGCAAGGAGCTGCTGGGTGACAGACTCAGAGCCGATACCATGCTGGACCCCAACGTTCAGAAGGCAATGATGGCAGGCAGCCTTGCCCGTGGTATCGAAGCAGCCGGCTCCAACGAGGGCGGCGCAATGATGGGCTTCATGGGCATGAACATGGCTCAGATGGCAGGCGGCAATATCCTCGGTCAGATGGACGCCTCCGCACAGCAGTACAACGCTCAGCAGGCACAGCAGAACGCATGGAAATGCACCTGCGGCACCATGAACACAGGCGCCTTCTGCTCCATCTGCGGCAACAAGAAGCCCGAGCCTTGGACCTGCAGCGCCTGCGGCACCCAGAACACAGGCAAATTCTGCGCCAACTGCGGCGGCAGCAAGGAGGGCGCACCTCGTCCTGCGACTTCTCCGTCTGAATGGACCTGCTCCTGCGGCAAGACCAACACAGGCAAATTCTGCGCAGATTGCGGCAGCCCCAAGCCTGCAGCACCCAAGAAATACAAATGCGACAAGTGCGGTTGGACTCCCGCCGACCCCGAGAATCCTCCCAAGTTCTGCCCCGAGTGCGGCGACCCCTTCAACGAGGACGACATTGTGGAATAATATATGCTATAACAAAAAAGACCGATCTGATCGGTCTTTTTTGTTAGTGTGCAGTTTACAGAACACAGTACACAGTAAATTATACTTATCACGTTCTGCGTTCGCCTCTCCCCGTCTCGACTGTAAGTCTTGTACTGTTGGCAAACAGGCAGCACCTTCTCTTCCTTTTGCCTGCTGCCTCCCAACCCACGTCTGCGCCCCACCCGCCCGCCCCCAAGCCTTACTCCTCCCAAATCCTTACAAACAGCTGCCCTTAACATAAAAAGACCGACGTGATATTCCACACGTCGGTCTTAATCTTATTTCTTCAACGCCACAGGCTCAAATCTCACCCTGATATTAGGCATCTTCTCAATAGTAGAGTAGTAATCGGTATCCCAATTCTCCCCCTGCTCAGGATCATTCTCCCCGCTTGCAGGCGGCGCAAAGATCTTCAAAGTCAAATCACACTCACCCGTAAGCGGCTTCTCATAAAAAGCGCTCATAAGGTCGATAGTCTTAGCCTTAGGCGACTTATAGAACCACTTTCCGTTAATCTCCATCATCAGGTTAAGCTCTTCCTCAAAGGTGACCTCACAAAACGTAGGATTGCAGTCAAAGTGGATAGGAACAGCGATACCCTCCGAATCCTCAAAGCTCCCCCATCTCAGCTTAGCAGGGAACTGCGTCTTTCCCGTCTCCTCGATAACAGGATAGAAATATTCATCGTGTATTATCTTCTTGTAAACCGCCATCTCAGGCTGCGGTATACCCACCTCGGAGTTGTTGGGGTCCTCTATCTCAAGTCCCAGCCTCCCCCTGTCACGGAACTGATAGAAGGTAAACGCCTTCAGCCACTCAGCCTTCTCGCTCTTGACCTTCCCGCAGAACTCAGCAATGATATTAGCCTGCTCAAAGGGTCCCACAACGTCTCCGTCCGCATTAAGCTCGCTCATGACCATAGGCTTGTCCACGCCGCCGCACAGAAACTTAAACCGCTCATAAGACCTCTTAGTCATCTCAAAAACGTGTCCTGCATTCTCAACGGTATAAGCTCCGCCGCCCTTCTCGGCAACATCGTAAGGCCACCCAAAGTGCAGTGAAATATACTTATCCACCGACCATATATCTGTAGCCCTCACGGCCTCGGTAAATTCCTTCTCCTTGGAGATCTCCTCGCTGTCGTCACTTTCTATCCCGCCGATACAGAGGATAGTAGAAACATTAGGCGCATACTCTTTTATGATTTTATGGAAGCGAACATAAAAGTCCGCCACTTCCTGATAGGAACATCTCTTATTAAAGCTGAACCAGTTACCCGTAGCCTCATGATTTATCCTGAGCAGCATTCTCCCAAAAGGACGCAGATCCTTAGCGATAGCGATAAGGTGCTCGTCAGAAACGGCAGGGTCTATCGTCAGCGTCAGCGCCACGTCCTGTCCATGTCTTCGCACATCTCTCATATAAGTAAACGGCTCGTCATCGGTAGTACCGCCCAATCCGCCCTTATAGGTGAAGTAATCGTCATAAGGATAATCCCACTGGAAGCTTACATTAGCGTCCTTCATGACCTCGGAAATTCTCCCCGGCCACTCCTTGTCCAAGGGATAGTAGCAGTACATGAGATTTATGCAGCGATGAGGTCTGCCCAGAACCTGCAGAATATAGTCCTGATTGACATACTCTCCTCGTTCGCTTCCGTCTCCAAGGTCAACTGCGCATTTCGCAGGACCGATATGTATTTTCTTAATATCTGCCATCATGCCCTCCAAAAGCTATAATCTTGCAGTAATTATAACATAGCAAGAAAACGATTTCAAGGGGTTTACAAATTTTTTTGTTTGTATTATAATATTGATGTATGTATTTTAATTTGTGTTGTTAGTAAGATAAATCGGAATTTAGAGGTGAATAATATGGATAAAAATTGGATTGAAATGTATGAGGCTGCAAAAAACGTATTGAATGAACGTAGAATTTCAGAGTATGTTACCTGTGGAGAAGTATCTGCGGCAATCCTTTCAAAATCGGGGAAGATATACACTGGAGTATGCATCGACACTTGCTCAACCCTCGGTATCTGTGCTGAAAGAAACGCAATTTTTAATATGATTACAAATGGAGAGCAGGCAATAGACAAGGTACTTTGCATTTTGCCTGACGGCTCTAACGGAGCACCTTGTGGTGCTTGTCGTGAACTTATGGTACAGCTTATGCCAGGCAAATACAAGGATATTGAAATAATGCTTGATTATGCCACTGGGCGTACAATAAAGCTCGGTGAAATAACTCCAGAATGGTGGATAAAATAAATTCTGATTTATCATAGAAAAAACATCAAAGAAAGGAACATAAAAAATGTTAGAATACGACGAACTCCGCCTTGAAATGGAGGCACTCGCCCCCCAGATAACCGAGCTTCAAAAAGCCATGAACATCGAGCAGCTTGAAAAGGAAGCAGCCGAGCTTGAAGCCGAGTCTGTAAAGCCCGACTTCTGGAACGACGCCGAAAACTCCCAGAAAATAATGCAGAAGATAGGCTCTCTGAAAAACAAAATAACCACCTTCAAAAAGCTCCGTGAAAGCTACGAGGACGTACTGACAATGATAGAGCTTGCCAACGAGGAGGAAGACGCCTCGATGCTTCAGGAGATAAAGGAGCTTGCCGAATCCACCAAATCCTCCTTAGAGGAGCAAAAGCTGATAACCCTCCTCTCCGGCGAATACGACAGCAAAAACGCGATCCTGACCTTCCACGCCGGCGCAGGCGGCACCGAAGCGCAGGACTGGGTAGAAATGCTGTACCGAATGTACAACCGCTGGGCGGAGCGCCACAACTTCAAGGTAGAGCTTCTCGATTACCTTGACGGCGAAGAAGCAGGCATAAAAAGCGCGTCTATCCTTATAAAAGGCGAAAACAGCTACGGCTTCCTGAAATCCGAAAACGGCGTACACCGTCTTGTCCGTGTCAGCCCCTTTGACAGCTCAGGCCGCCGCCACACCAGCTTTGCCAGTCTTGAGGTAATGCCCGAGATAGACGAGGACACCAACGTAGACATACGCCCCGAGGACATTGAAATGGAGGTCTACCGCTCCAGCGGCGCAGGCGGCCAGAAGGTAAACAAAACCAGCTCCGCCGTCCGCCTTATCCACAAGCCCACGGGCATAGTCTGCGCCTGCCAGACCCAGCGCAGCCAGCTCCAGAACCGTGAATACGCCATGCGTATGCTTAAATCCAAGCTCATAGAGATAAAAGAGCGTGAGCACTTGGAAAAGGTCAGCGATATAAAAGGCGAGCAGCTTAAAATCGAGTGGGGCAGCCAGATACGCTCCTACGTCTTCATGCCCTACACTCTTGCCAAAGACCACCGCACCAGTTACGAAACAGGCAATATCCAAGCCGTGATGGACGGCGACATAGACGGCTTCATCAACGCCTATCTGACCGCCAAAAGCAGAAACGAGATATAAATGGAGCTTTGAATGAATAAGAACGACATCTACACCGCCGAAATAACCGACCTGACCAACATAGGCTCCGGCGTATGCAGAATAGACGGCAGGGTAGTATTCGTCCCCCTGACTGCCATAGGCGACAAATGCAGTGTAAAGATACTTAAGGTCAAAGACAGCTACGCCTACGGCAAAATAGAGGAGATACTCACCCCCTCCCCCGACAGAATACCCTCAGACTGCCCCGCATTCGGAAAATGCGGGGGCTGTTCTTTTCGTCACCTCACATACGAAGCAGAGCTTGCCGCCAAGGAGCGCTTCATCAAAGACGCCTTCACCCGAACAGCGGGTCTGACCCCCGATTTTCTCCCCATTATCGCCAACGACGCCCTCACCCGTTACCGCAACAAAGCCCAGTACCCCATAGGCAAAGACAAAAACGGACAAGCCGTCTGCGGCTTCTATGCAAGTAACAGCCACCGCATAATCCCGTGCGATGACTGCCTCCTGCAGCCCGAAATTTTCTCCGAAATAACCGACCATATCCTGCAATATATCCGCACCAACAAGCTCAGCGTCTACAATGAGGAAGAAAACAAAGGCGTCCTCCGCCACATCTGCCTCAGAAAAGGTCACCACAGCGGCGAGATAAACGTAACCATAGTAGCCCGCCGCAATATCCCCGAGCTGAAAAAGCTGTCCAAAGACCTGATGACAAAATTCCCCGCCATAAAAGGCGTAGTCCTGAACCTGAACAAAAAGGACACCAACGTGATAATGGGCGAGGAGGAGCTGACCCTTGCAGGCGAACCGACGATAAAAGACATAATGTGCGAAAACACCGTCACCATCTCCCCCGGCTCCTTCTACCAAGTCAATACCCCCATGGCAGAACGCCTTTACGCCGCAGCCAAAGACTTCGCCCAACCCGAAAACAAAACCGTAGCCGACATCTACTGCGGCATAGGCACGATAGGTCTGTCCCTCGCCAACGAAGCAAAACACCTCATCGGCATAGAAATAGTAGACAGCGCTATCCAAAACGCTAAACTGAACGCTGTTCAAAACAATATAACAAACGCCGAATTTTACTGCTCCGACGCCCACAACGCCGCTGAAATAATCAAAAGGTCAGGGCTCACCCCCGAAGTGCTTATCCTTGACCCTGCCCGCAAAGGCTGTCATAGCTCCGTCCTGCAAACCCTTGCCGCCCTGAGCCCCGAACGAATAGTGATGATAAGCTGCAACCCTGTCACCGCCGCCCGAGACTGCGCCGAGCTGGAAGCTCTCGGCTACAAAACCGTAAAGGTGCAGGGAGTGGACTTGTTCAGCCGCACAAATCACGTCGAATGTGTATCCCTCATAATAAAAAGTTAAGCCAACCACAGGAGAAAAAATGAAAAAGCTTAGATTATCTGCAATATCCCTGTTCATGTCGGCAGCGCTGCTTCTGTCATCCTGCAATGCAAAAGAAGCCGCCTCATCCGATGGATTACAGGAACCCTCAAAAACGACGCAGCAAACTCAGAAGCAGGAAGCCTCTCAGAGTGAAGAAGTCTTTGATGACACAGGCTCCTCTCAGGACACAGAGACTCTCCCTGAAGATAAGCCGAACGACGACCTTCCCACATACGGAGAATACTACTACGATCTGACCAACGTGGTTTTGTATATTGAAGTATACGGCGAATTGCCGCCGAATTACATCACCAAGTCGAAAGCGAGGGAGCTTGGCTGGGAAGGCGGCTCCGTAGAAAATTACAAGCCCGGCGCAGCAATAGGCGGCGATCGCTTTGGCAATTACGAAGGACTTCTCCCCGAAGCGCCCGGCAGAAGCTACACGGAATGCGACATAGACACAAACGGTTACGGCTCCAGAGGTTCACGCCGCTTAGTGTTTTCCAATGACGGACTGTATTTTTACACCTCCGATCATTACGAAAGCTTTTCCGAGGTCACAGTTACAAAAGATTACGAGGTGATCCGATGAAGGTCATAATAGATTGCGAAAACCTGCTTGATCGGAAGCAGGCGCACGGGTATCTTGCGCAAATGCTGAATTTCCCCGAACACTACGGCAAGAACTTAGACGCCCTCTTTGACTGCCTGACCGAGCTTAACGACTGCACGATCGTGTTGATGGGTGAAGAAACACTTTCTGAGGACAGCTACGGCGCAAGGGTACGAAAGGTTCTGAAGGCTGCCGCACAGGCAAACCCGGGGCTGAAGCTGGAGACGGTAAGTGAACAATAAAATGATTAAGTGGTTATTCTTTGATTTAGGCTCAACCCTGATAGATGAAAGTGATTGTTTGGAGTACAGAATACAGGAATTACTGAAGCAGCCGCACGCGCCGAGCCGAGAAACGTTAGAACGCCGCATGACAGAGCTTGCCTCACAAAATCGCCTGCCACACAAAGACGCCGCAGCAGAATTCGGCTTGGAGATCTCCAAATGGCCCAAGCATTTAGAAAAATTGTATGAAGGTGTTCCGGAGCTTCTTGAAAAGCTGGTTGACAGATACCGTTTAGGTATCATTGCCAATCAAAGCATGGGAACGGAACAGCGACTGGTGAATTACGGTATCCGTCAATATTTTGATATAATAATGTCCTCTGCTGAAGCAGGAATAAGCAAACCTGATTTAAAAATTTTTACCGCAGCTTTGGAAAAGGCGGAATGTATTCCTGAAAATGCATATATGATCGGTGACAGATTGGATAACGATATAGAACCCGCCGCACAAATAGGAATGCATACTATATGGGTAAAGCAAGCCTCGTTTTCATACGGAAACTTGGATCTGATACAGCACAAGCCCGATCATACGGTAGACAGTATTACGGAAATATTGGAATACTTATAATTTTCCAACCATAAGGAGCGAAAGATGAAACTACTGTACGGCACCTCCAACCCCGCCAAGCTCTCCTCTATGCGCCGCCGTCTGACCCCTCTCGGCATAGAGCTGATAGGCTTAAAGGACTTGAACAGCGAGCTCCCCACCGTCACGGAAGACGGCGCCACCCCCTTGGAAAACGCCCGAAAAAAAGCCACCGCCTACTTTTCGGCATTCCGTATCCCTGTTTTCTCCTGCGATTCCGGTCTCTACATAGAAAACCTCCCCGACGAATTACAGCCCGGCGTCCACGTCAGAACAGTAAATGGAAAACACTTGACAGACGAGGAAATGATCGCTCACTATTCCGCTCTCGCCCAAAAATACGGCGACCTGAAAGCGACCTACCGCAACGCCATCTGCTTCGTAAAAGATGAAAACCACACCTACGAAGCCATGGACAGCTCCATGGAAAGCGAACCCTTCATAATAACATCCGTTCCGCATAAGAGTGTAAACAAAGGCTTTCCACTGGACAGTCTGTCCATTGACATAAAAACGGGGAAGTATTACAACGACCTTGACTCCTCCCGCCTTGACACAGTCGCAGTGGAGGACGGATTTTTGGAATTTTTTAGAAAGGTGTTGTGCTAAGCTTCATTGAGTTTGCCTATTCTATTGGCACACTAACCTTTGCTACTACCACTGGAAAGGAAGATCATAACATGGTTACGTTGCTGAGCAGAGAGCATTTAAAGGAAGTAAATTGAGATGGTTACATTTAAGTTAATTGAGAGAACGGATAAGAAACTGATATATCATTATTTTCCTGAGGGGCATGAGAATAAATGTCCGGGTGTCATAGTTGTTGATATTTCCAAAGATGAAATAAATATAAAAGAATTGGCTGAAGAAGATTGGGAATATGATATTCCGCCGGAGGAGATAAATGAACTTGCCGAGAGAATCAACCATATAAAACATGAAAAGGGTGAAACAGATTTTGCTGAACTTGTTACAGAACCTATACATAGCATTTATTATGGAGATCATGCGATTAGAGAAATTTTAAAGCAGCTTTGTAACGGAAAAGTGCCCGAAAATGGAATGCAAGCATGGTATTAAGTTGGCATAAAAAGTAGAAAAACTATGAACGGTAAAGGTGTTTTAAATATGACCTATTTCACAGAATATAATTCTTACCTTGGCACGCTAACAATAATCGCTACCACAACCGCCCTGATAGGACTGTACATACAAGGACAAAAATACTATCCCGACCTCTCCCAACATCACCAAATATCCCCCGACGACAGCCCCGTTCTCACCTCTGCCGCCGCATGGCTCGACCTCTACTTCTCCGGCAAAAACCCCTCCATTTCAACCCTCCCCCTCTCTCCCCAAGGCACCCATTTCCGCCAACAGGTCTGGCGTCATCTATGCAATATCCCCTATGGACAGACAACCACCTACGGCGCAATAGCCAAAGCGATCGCAGCCGAAAACAATATCACCCGAATGTCCCCCCAAGCCATAGGCGGTGCAGTAGGACACAACCCCATCTCCATAATTATCCCCTGCCACCGTGTAGTGGGAGCCGACAACACCCTTACAGGCTACGCCGCAGGCACCGACATAAAGCTCAGGCTCCTGACCCTCGAGGGCGCAGACACGAGCAAATTTTCCCAATAAAAAACCTCCTGCGACAGCAGGAGGTTAATATTATACTAATTTCCGTCACGAATCGGTATCATGCACATCCAAGCACCCGCTCAAGCCTTCTCAGCTGCGCTATCCCCCTCCTCTGCGAGGAAATGATAGACCTCAGGATAGGTCTCAGCCCACCGCAAACCTTATACTTCAGCGCATTTTCGCACATACAAACCGCTCCGATGTGATGAGGTATCATCTCTCTTATAAAGTTGCAGTCGATACTGTTCGTGATATCTGTGTCCCTCATTCGTGCGAACATGGCCCGCATTATCTCCTCTGTCTTGCGGCTATACCTGTAGCTGCACTGCCGCTGATCCCGTTCTCCCGAGCACCTTCTCAGTATCCTCTGCATATTCTCGATACTTTCGGTCTGCTCTCTTATTATACCCAGAGCGATATTCTGCAGCTCGATATTAGTGGTATATCTCAGCAGATTTTCCGACATTCTCACGGCGGCCTCATGGTGCGGCAGCATCTGTACGATAAAGTTGTGCGAGATACTGTCCGTCAGCTTTGCGTCTGTCATTCCATCTATCATATCATCAAGGATAAACCTGAATGTTCTCAGATAATCCTTTGTATTATTACTTAAACATCTACTCATAAATTCACCTCCATACCTGCAATATATTCAATGTGGCAGCAAGTGGTGAATTTTTTTACATAGCCTCTTGACTTTGACACGATGTAATACTTTATACTTGAAACAGAAAGGGGAACTGCCGATGAACACGCTTACGATAACACAAGTCACCAAGCTTTACGACGTAACGCCCAGAATGCTCCGCCACTACGAAAAGCTGGGTCTGATAACGCCCTGCAAAAGCGAGGACTACGCCTACCGCCTGTATGACGAAGCTGCAATAAGGCGCCTGCAGCAGATAATCATACTGCGCAAGCTGCGTTTCTCCTTAAAGCAAATAGCAGCGATCCTGCAGGATAACGCCCAACAAGAGGCTTTGCAGATAATGCGTGACAGCATAGCGGAGCTGGACAGCGAAATAGACTCACTGAGCAAGGTGAGGTCGATAATTGGGGAATTTGCCAACCTTCTTGACCTGAGCCTTCGCACAAAAATGAGCTTCGACCTGCTGAAGGACGAAACGATAACCGAGGTCATCGACACCCTCTCCCTTTCAAAATCAACATTAAAGGAGAAATATTCCATGAATGACCTTGAAAAAGCAAACGACGTGCTTAACCACCCCGAAAACGTCCGCATAGTCCTACTCCCTCCCTTCACCGTAGCCTCATTCCATCAGATAGGGAAGAACCCCGAGGAATCCGACGAGATATCCGACTTCATACGCGAGAGCCAGCTGTACGAAATAAAGCCCGACGCCAGATTTTTCGGCTTCAACCACCCAAATCCCGGCGTTCGTGACGACGGACTGTACGGCTACGAGCAGTGGGTAACTATCCCCGACGACGAGGACATACAGATACCCTTACCGCCAACTCTCACAAAGAAGCACTTCGAAGGCGGGCTATACGCAGCCCTCACCATAAAATTTCCCGAATTTCACCGCTGGAACGACCTTGTCCGCTGGGTAAATGAAAGTGACCGCTACGAAGCCAACTACAGCGAGTTAGGCGATGAGATAATGGGCGGCTGCCTCGAGGAACACCTGAACTGGGTCTACTCTGCTCACATGGGCTGGCCTGAAAACGGCATTGACGGACAGCTTGACCTGCTGCTCCCCATAAAACCGAAATAACAGCGCACAGTTTGACTTATTACATTCTACCCTCACCTCTCCCTGTCTCGGCACCAAGCCGGTGCTATTGAGAAACAGGAATCACCTTCTCTCCCTTTGGCATAGCAGCTCCCAAACCACTCCTGCGCCCACCCGCCCACCCCCGCAGGTTCACTCTCCCCCAATAATTAAAAACATTACCCATACAAAAACCGCCTGCTTCACTCAAAGCAGGCGGTTTTCCGTATTATTTTTCCAAAACCATTCTTAACACGGTCTGTTCCGTTCCCAACACAATGCTTTCCCTGAACCCGTCAAACCGAAACCCATACCTCTCATAAAACCTTATCGCCCTTTCATTCTCCTCCAGCACCCGTACAACGATCCTGTCATACTCTGCCATTCTCTCCACAGCGGCATTCATAAGCCCATAACCTACCCTTTTCCCGTAATATTCCTGCAAAATATACAAAGAATGTACTTCCCCCGCATTTTCAAGGTCGCCATACCTGCTTTTCCCATACCCTGCAAATCCTATGACCTTATCGCCTTCCTTTGCCACCAGCATATTATCCCGCCACTTAAACGCTCTCTCCACGCACTTTTCAAGCGTTTCGGCAGTGTCAAGATAGTCCTGACTTAAAAGCCCCGAATAAGCCTCCCGAACCGTTTTCCAATCAACATATCCTTTGGCTCTTATTTCCTCCTCAGTCTCCATTTCCTTTATAATAATATCCATTATAACCATTCCTTTATTTCACTTATAATTGTACACCGTTCAAACAATATCGCTGAGGTTCAGCGCACTGATAAGCCCTCTCACCGACGAGGTGATAATATCGCTATGCACTCCCGCACCCCAAGTGATGACCCCGTCCTTATCTGCGATCTCCACATAGGTGATAGCCTTGGACTTGGAGCCGGTATTCAGTGCGTGCTCACTGTAAGACCTGAGCGTAAAGGAAAGGTCAAGGCACCTTCTCAGCGCATCACTAACGGCGTCCAGACGCCCGTTGCCCATACCTGTAATAACTCTCTCCTGTCCATTCTGAACAATGCTCAGCTTAGCTTCTATCTCCTCGCCCTGCACGAAATGCACTTCCTTATACTTTATCTTGCTCTCCACATTGACAAACCTGTCGTTGAAGACCTGATAGATCTCGTCCGGCATAAGCTCCTTGTGCTGCTTATCGGAAACGTCCTTAACTGCATACCCCACAGTCTCCCTGAACTTAGGCGGCAGGTCTATACCAAACTTCTTCTGCAGCAGGAACCCGATACCGCCCTTGCCGCTCTGACTGTTGATCCTGATGACGTCCCCGTCATACTGTCTCCCGATATCCTTCGGGTCGATAGGCAGATAAGGCACCGTCCAGTGAGGAACGTCCTTTTCCTCTCTCCACTTCATGCCTTTGGCGATAGCGTCCTGATGCGACCCGGAAAACGCCGCAAACACCAGCGCCCCGCCGTAAGGCTGCCTGTCATATACCTTCATGCAGGTCATCTTCTCATACATGGCGATTATCTCAGGCATATTGCTGAAATCCAGCTCAGGATCGACCCCATGAGAATACATATTAAGTCCCAGCGTAACGATATCCACATTACCGGTGCGCTCCCCATTCCCGAACAAGGTCCCCTCAACACGGTCAGCCCCTGCCAGCAGTCCCAGCTCGGTATCCGCCACCGCGCACCCTCTGTCGTTATGGGGGTGCAGCGACACGATAACGTTCTCCCTTTTATAAAGGCTCTCGCACATATACTCGATCTGGCTCGCATAAACGTGCGGCAAAGAAAGCTGCACCGTGACCGGCAGATTGATAATAACTTTATTTTCAGCCGTAGGCTCCCATATCTTCAGCACCTCGTTGCAGATTTCCAGAGCGAACTCCATCTCCGTCCCCGTAAAGCTCTCAGGAGAATACTCAAACTTAAAATTGCCTTCGGTATTCTTGGCAAATTCCAGCAGCATTTTAGCCCCGCTTGTGGCAATTTCGATTATCTCTTCCTTAGACTTTCTGAACACCTGCTCCCTCTGAGCCACCGAGGTAGAGTTATACAGATGTACAACGGCATTCTTAGCCCCCTTCAGCGCCTCAAAGGTCTTTTTAATAATGTGTTCCCTTGACTGGGTAAGCACCTGAATGGTAACGTCGTCGGGGATAAGATTTTGCTCGATCAGCGCCCGACAAAACTCATACTCCGTCTCCGAAGCAGCAGGGAATCCTATCTCGATCTCCTTGAACCCTATCTTCACCAGAAACTTAAAGAACTCCAGCTTTTCCTCAAGATCCATAGGCACGATGAGCGCCTGATTGCCGTCTCTCAGATCGACGCTGCACCATATAGGAGCCTTGTCGATATACTCCTTCTCCGCCCACTTTCTGCAGGGGTAAGGCGGCATAAAATAGTTGCGTGTGTACTTTTCGGTGTTTTTCATATTATGTACCCTTTCCTTTCCAATAGTGATCAGTACGACCGGCTGAGTAAAACAAACAATCCCCGCCTCCATAAAGAGACGGGGAATAATCCTCGCGGTACCACTCTTTTTAGTGTTGCACACTCAAGTGCAGACACTCACCTTAAACCACATCGATCAATGTGTTGCTCTGTAACGGGAGCACCCGTTCAAGCCTACTTCTGCGAGTATCCCACCGCAGGCATCAGCCGACTGCTCAAGGGCGAGCTATAACAGTTTCATTTTGCCGTTTCGCACCAACCAACGGTTCTCTGAAAAACTCAACTGCTTTTTTCCCTGTCATCGCATTTCAGTGATTTCATTATATTGGATTCTTTGGGATTTGTCAACCCCTTTTCCGAATTTTTATGAAAAATTTCCTTAACGCCCACAAAGATAAGCAGCGAAGCGAACAATTTCTGCAGCATACCCACATTAACGTGACTGACGATCCAAGTCCCCGCCAGTATGCCCAGTATCCCCGCGGGAACGAGATACAGCAAAGTTCTCCACTCGATGAGCCGATTTTTCTGATGAATAACCAGCGACACCATCGCCACCGGCAAAAAGAACAGCAGATTGACCCCCTGAGCGGTGACCTGATCCACCCCATCGAACGCCGTCATATATATAATAAGAACAAACCCGCCCCCGAAGCCCATGGAAGCGGCGACCCCTGCCAGCAAACCGATCAGAATATTCATTACTTCACCAATATCCTGACCGCCGCCGCAAGGATAATAACCCCAAACACCCTCCTCAGCAGGGAATTAGGCATTCTTTTCAGCAGCACCGCCCCCACGACAGCCCCCGCAACTCCATAAGGAACATATTGCCAAGCCATCTGAAAATCCAGCTTATCCCCCATCAGATAGCTTATGGTAGTGGCAATACTAAGCACAAAAATCAACGCCACCGAGGTAGCGTGGCTTTTCTTAGCCTCCAACCCCGACCCCTCTAACATCGGCACGGCGGCGACCCCGCCCCCCGACCCGAACATTCCGTTCAGCAGTCCGCAGACCAGTCCCATCAAATGCTTTTTCATAACATCTCCAAGAAATTTTTATATTATTCTGCTTCTCCCGATTATTTTTTATACTATCTATTAGTGCTGATTTTTGCTCCCAAAGAAACAGTTTTACCCGCCGCCGATGGCAGCAAACAACAAACTGCAATGCAAATCATACTTATTAAGCTCTGCGTTCATCTTTCCGGGTCTCTGCAAGAAATCTTATACTAACGGCAAACGGGCGGCACCTCCTCTCCCTTTTGTGTGCTGCCCCCCAATCAACGTCATCGCCCGCCCACCCGCCCCCGAATGCTGTCTCTCCCAGCTTTTCCCCGTATAACTGCGCAAAAAAACACGGAGCCCTCCGAAGAGAGCTCCGCTTACCGCCGCGCCGTCGCATGATGAATAAAAACCCGCTTATGAGCAGGGTGGGTAAAGATCTCCTTGCAGGTTCACGCTCCCTTCGTCCGCAGTACGGGAGGTCTGCAATCCGCTGCAATCGAGAAATCCCTTTTTAATATGTGTTGGATTTTATGAACCACCACACTAACTAAACGTAGCAGTTAAGATTATTATTTTTTCAGTTTCGGAGAAAATACCTGCATATTATTGGCAGTGACCGCAATCGCAGTGTTCATCGTGACCGTCGTCTCCGAAAAGGGAATCCAGGTGCTCCAGAAACGCTTCGCCCACTTCATCGTAAAGCTCCTCGTCGTCCACGGTAGCCAGCATATAGTCGTCTCCGTCCTCGACCTCTTTGAGGATAATGAACTCCACGTCTCCGTCCTCCAGCTCGTCGCTTTCGGTGTAGGGAACCAGCGCCACATAATTCTGTCCATCGTAGCAGATAGCGTCGATGACCTCGAACTGCTCGCCGTCCAGCTCTACTATCTGAGGCTCGAACTCCTCAAACTCGTCTTTATTTTCCGGCATTTTCAGTACCCCTTTTTTTAATACAATCAACGTTTAATATTATATCCTAAATATAAATTAATGTCAATAGAAAAACAAGCCATTTTTTTGAACTGTGGAAAATTATGTGAGGTAGTAACTAAAAAATATCCACAATGAAGAAAAAATATATGCAAAAACACAACAAAAAAACCGTTGACTTAATGCATACCCTGTGATATTATATAGTCAAGGAAAGAGAAACAGAAAACCTCAGAGGACCTAAGCCAGATCGACTGACGAATGACAGGATTGGCGACCCAAGGAATTCTGACGGGGGCGAGCATCACAGATGCAAATTCGCCGATTGCGACATTGACAAACAGGCAGATAACAAAAGGAATGTCAAAAACGACATCTCTGAACATCGTTCAAAGCAAAATACGGAAGATCTGCAAAATCAACTGCCAATCGGAAAGAGGCGCTAATGTTGCTGTTTCCCACGACAAAGCGACCCACCCAATGACGATGATACAAACGCCACATAACGAAATTGCAGAGGAAGCTTTGATATACGGCATGATAACCGTATAAATACTATCGGGAAAGGAAGCGAGTCCAATGGACGTCTCAGAAAATATCGGATCACGAATTGCGGCTCGTGATCATGCGGAACTGAAATAAGGAAGTCAGCGGTTGATGCCTCAGCTCAAACGGCTGCACGGCACCAAGGCGGCTTAGATATGAACATTTAGTTCAAAAAGGAATAGTCCGTATGACCGTCCCACGGTTTGATGATCTGAGTTACAAGGAGCTTTTTTAGAGCAGGCGCAGCGCCTGCAGGTAAACGCAGAAATGCGATGAAATAAAAAATCACTTGTAATGACATAAATGTATCCCACAGCAAGGAGTGATTTCATATGAGAGTCATAAGGATCGGTCCGAGCGAATAACAAAAAGGGGATAACGCCAATGCACAACATAATCTGAAAATTGAATAATGCCTGCGGAAATACAACCGCTTAAAAAAAGGCAAATGAAAACCACCTCTCACGGCACGTTCCGTGAGAGGTTTTCATATTTCAAAGCTTGACAAAAACGTCCTTCTGCGTTATTTTATAATAAAAAGTCCCTATATCCGGAGGAAGAAATGATATACACAGTGACTCTGAACCCTGCAATAGACTATATAATGACCCTGCCACGCTTCACGGAGGGAGCGGTGAACCGTTCCTCCTCCGAGGAAATATTCTTCGGCGGCAAAGGCATAAACGTTTCCGTGATACTGAACCGCCTCGGCGTCCCTTCAACGGCGCTGGGTTTCACCGCCGGCTTCACCGGACAAGCCATAGAGCAAGGCGTCTCCTCTCAGGGCATAGCCACCGACTTCATTCATCTCCCCAGCGGCAGCTCCCGCATCAACATAAAGCTCAGAACGACGCAGGAAACCGAAATAAACGGGCAAGGCCCCTCCATCTCCCCCCACGGCTTAGAGCAGTTTTTTCAGAAATTGAACACCATTCAATCAAACGATATTCTCGTTCTTGCAGGCAGCGTCCCAAGCTCTCTCCCCAATGACATATACAGTCAGATACTTTCCCGCCTGTCCGACAGGGGTATCCTTTTTGCGGCAGATGCCGCAGGCGCGCTCCTGACCAACGTCCTGCAATACCGCCCCTTCCTGATAAAGCCCAACCACATCGAGCTTGGCGAAATTTTCGGCACCGAGATAACCACTCCCGACCAAGCCGTCCCATACGCCCGCAAGCTGCAAGGCCAGGGCGCAAAAAACGTCCTTGTCTCCATGGGACCGCAAGGCGCAGTCCTTCTTGACGAAAACGGCGAAGTCACCAAAATGAAAGCTCCCGCAGGCAAAGCGGTAAATTCCGTAGGCGCAGGCGACTCCATGCTTGCAGGCTTCATTGCAGGCTATCTCAGCCGCCATGACTGTTTCTACGCCCTCGCCTTAGCCACCGCCGCAGGCACAGCCACGGCACTGTCCGAGGGACTGGCTGACAAAGAGCTTATCTATCGCCTTTTGGAAGAGGTATACCTCCTGAATGAAAAATAACTTTTCCGCCCTCAAATTTAATAAAAATGTCATTTTATACCGAATATATATTGATTTTTTCACGCTGATTTGATATAATAAGAAAAGTAATTCTTTATATTATTCTTGACCCAGACATAGTTGTACATTGTTCAATTTATCTCTTAGTATGTTGTGATCGGAGGTTAAAAATGGCAGGACAAAGCACAAGGGGAATACGTGCCCGTGTCAGGATGGGCATAAGCATAGTGGGAATTGCGATCATTATCATAATGGCGGCATTTTCCATCATAATTTACGCTACCAATTACTTCAGAATGACCAACGAGATCGCAATATCACGTCTTGCCGACTGCAGCTCTCAGCTGGAGGGTTGGATTTCGGAAAAAGCCGGGGTGGTAGACCTTATGGCTGATGAGATCGTAGCCCTCGGCTTTGACAGTGACAGGGAAAGCTGCCTAAGATTTCTCAAAGACTGCTCCGACAGAGACGAACAGGTCTTCGATAACTACATAGGCTATGCAGACGGCTCCTGTCTTTTTGCCGGCGGCTGGGAGCCTTCCCCCGGCGAATACGATCCCACCACCAGAGCGTGGTACAAGGACGCAGCGGCCTCCGACGGTGTGATAATAACCGACCCCTACGTCGATGCGCAGACAGGTCGCCTTGTTATCACGGTCTGCAAGAAGCTGCAAAGGGGCGGCGAGCTGATAGGTGTTCTTGCGCAGGATATTTTCATTGACCAGATACAGCTTATCGTAAGCAGTCTTCACATAGACGAAAACGGCTACGCAGTACTTGCTTCTTCCGACGGCACGATAATCGTCCATCAGGTACAGGAATACCTCCCCACCGTTGACGCAAACGAAAACGAGGTGACCTACAACCTGTCCGACATTTCCACAGGATATTCCCATGAAGCCGCCTTGGAAAACGTTATCGAGCTTCGCAACCACGAAGGCAGCATATCGGAATACGGCGAGGTAGAGGTCGGTCTCACAGGCTGGAGACTCGGCTATGTATTGAATTCCTATGAATACAAGCGCTATATCGTTCTGGCGATAATCATGCTTTCCGTACTCACCGTGATATTCTCGGTAGTTATCGTAGTGCTGGTACACCTGATGCTCAAGTACGCATTCAAGCCCCTTGCCTCTCTTGCGCAGGATTCACGCAAAGCCGCTCAGGGTTATCTTGACGTTATCTTCGACTACCACGGCAGGGACGAGATAGGCGACGTATGCCGCACTATTGAAAGCAACAACCAAGCCGTAAAGAGATACATAGAGGACATTTCCAGAAGGCTGGAGGGAATTGCCCACAGACATTTCGATCTGGAATCGCAGGTGGAATACTTAGGCGACTACGCCGCCATCAAGGAATCCCTTGATTCCATCTCCGAATCTCTCGACACTGTATTTACAGGCATTGACGGAGCGTCCGCTTCCGTATCCAGCGGTGCAGGCGAGGTAGCCGACGGAGCAAACAACCTTGCGGAATCCGTGACCAAGCAGACTGCTCTTGTCAGCGAGATACTTCAGGACGTAAACAACGTTGCCGACACCATAAGCAACAACGTCAACCGCACCGACGACGCAAGAAAGGCAGCCCGCACCACGGCGGACATGGTACATTCCAGCGACACGCAGATGCAGCAGCTTATGTCTGCCATGGACGAAATATCCAAATCCTCTCAGGAGATAAAGAACATAATCAAGACCATCGAGGACATTGCCTTCCAGACCAACATACTGGCGCTTAACGCCTCCATCGAGGCGGCAAAGGCAGGGGAAGCGGGCAAGGGCTTTGCGGTAGTTGCCGACGAGGTAAGGAACCTTGCGGGCAAGAGCGCCGAGGCGTCCGACCAGACTGCCATGTACATCGAGCGCTCTGCCGAAGCGGTAGAAAACGGCATAAGGTACGCAGATGCCGCCTCCGAGTCTCTCAGGCAGGTAGTGAAGCAGACAGACGATATTGACAGGATAATCACAAGCATCAACGAGGATTCCTACATTCAGCGCACCTACATGGACGACATTACAGAAAAGATCAGCGGCGTAGCAGATTTCCTCAGCTCCTCCGCCGCCAACGCACAGGAAAGTGCGGCAGCCTCTCAGGAGCTGAACAGTCAGGCAGCCACTCTCAAGGAAATGATAGACAAGTTCTGATAAATACTGCGCACATATTGCTCTTAAATATCCGTCAAATACAGACATGATATAGGAAAGGAAGAAACGAAAATGGACATTCTCAGCGAGCTTGACGCCTTAGGCGTAAACACCAAGGAAGCCATCGAAAGGCTCAACAACAACAGCGCATTCTATATAAGAATGCTGGGCAAGTTCACCGCCGAGCTGGAAAATCACCCCGTTATGCCCTATCTCGAAAGCGGAGACAAGGAATCGGCAGTGGCGCACGCCCACACTCTTAAAGGACTGACAGGCAATCTGTCCGTCACCCCTCTGTACAAGGCATACACCGAGATCGTGGCGCTTCTGCGTGCTGACGAGCTTGAAAAAGCGAGGCAGCTTATGGCGGACACACTTCCGATACAGTCGGAAATAGTTGCCTGCATTTCAAAGTACAACAACTGATTTTGGAGGTAGACTTGGACAAGACGATACTCATTGTTGACGATTCAGAGACAAACCGACTTATTCTTGCAGAGGACTTCAAGGAGGACTACAGCATCATCGAGGCAGACGGCGGACGTCAGGCGATAGAAATAATAAACAGCGGCAGACAGATTTCCGCGGTATTTCTCGACCTGATGATGCCGGTAGTCGGCGGACTTGACGTTCTCGATGAGATGAACAAAAGCGGCATGATAAGCCGCATTCCGGTTTTCATCGTAACCGCTGCCGACACTGATTCGATGCTTACCAAAGCATACGATCTGGGAGCGGTGGACGTTATCAGAAAGCCTTTCATGAGGAGCTTCATGAAAGCGCGTGTAGACAACATCATCGAGCTGTACAGGCACAGGGAAAATCTGGAAGCCGTCATCGACGAAAAGGTGAAGCAGATAAGGCGCATGAACGAATCCATGGTGACCTCCCTTGCCAATATCATAGAATTCCGTGACGGCGAGTCCGGCGAGCACGTCAAGCGCATAAGCGGACTTACCAATATAATCCTTGCGGACATAGTGGCGAATTACCCCGAATACTATCTGACGGAGGAGGCGATAGAAAAAATAACCTCCGCCTCCATACTCCACGACGTAGGGAAGATCGCCATTCCCGACAGCATACTGAACAAACCCGGCAGGCTTACCGCCGAGGAGTTTGAGACAATGAAGCTCCACACGGTAAAGGGCTGCGAGATACTTGTGAACATGACCGACTTCCTTGACGCAAAGACCTACGAATACAGCTACGACATCTGCCGTCACCACCATGAGCGCTGGGACGGACGGGGCTACCCCGACGGTCTCAAGGGCGACGAAATATCCATCTGGTCGCAGGTGGTGGCAATTGCTGACGTATACGACGCTCTTATCTCCCCCCGTGTATACAAAGCCCCATACGAGCACAGCACAGCCGTAAAAATGATATACAACGGCGAATGCGGCACCTTTAACCCTAAGGTGTTGGAGTCATTCAACAGAACGATAGGAAAACAGGAAGAAAAGTAAGAAATCGCTGCAGCTAAGCTGCAGCGATTTTTATTATCCGTTGACCTTGGTAGCCCGAATATCTATCTTATATTCACCCGATATCCAAGCGGTAACATTCTGACCTGCGATACGCAAAGTCACCGTAACGTTCTTCACGCCCTCCTCGGTAGGTATGCCAAGCAGGTTCACCGTACCGGTTATATCGTCCTGAGACAGGTTCTGCAATACTCCCGAGGGACCGATGGCGGTGACCCCGAACTGACTGGTGACGAAGGAGTAGACATATTCGGGATCTCCGTTAAGAACGGTAAAGTTGTCGGTAGACACCGTAAATTCCAGCTTTCCGTAGCTGTCGATATTCTCGAAGTTGACCTGAGCGCGCCCCGTATTGGAAAGGTTCTTGTACCCGTCCGGCAGGGAAATGGCAAGATTTACGCCCTGAAGGTCCTTTACGGCGATACCGGTAAGATTTATCTCGCCGATATCTATCCTGTTCAGATTTTCTATTGCCGTATCCGACGCAGGAGCGGCTATTGTGATCTCCTGAGGAACTATGGAGTATTTGATACTGTTGCTGTCGAAGTTTTCGGGGTAGATAAACGAAACATTCAGCGGCAATGTCTTGACGCGGTAAACCGGTATAGTGACCGAATAATTATTGACCTGATATTCCAGCTCCGAGTTTTCTATCTTGGTACCCGCCGCATTATAAAGGCTCACCGCACCGCTCACAGCGGTAGTCTCATTCATAGTCCCGTCATAAACGGGCTCTATCACCGCCCGAGCCACTGAGTTGACCAGAGCCTCGTCTCCGCGCACCGTTACATGGGTCGCAGATATCTCGATATCGTCCGCCTGTATCTGAAGTCCCTCTCCCACCGACAGGTTTGCGGTATTGACCTCCAGCGGTATATCCTTGCTGATTATCCTCTGCACCGTGACCTTTGAGGTGAGTCCCGTGGAAATGATCTCGCAGTCATTGTTTGCCTTCACCATGCCAAGGATCACATTCACCGTATGCGTACCCGGTGAGGTAATATCGGTAAGGTCAAGCGACGCCGTAAAATCCTCTGCCGTCAGCATACCGATGGTGTACCGCTTGCCCTGAATCTGAATGGAAACGGTGTCGGTATACTCGATTATCTGCAAATTTTCCTCCTGCATATAAGCGGTAGGCTCGGCAGTGACCGCAACTCCGTCCACATGGTCGTAAACGTTGGGGAATATCTGAATGGACACGGCGAACCAGATTATGACCGAAAACACCACTGCAAGAATAAGGTTGCCGAGATTTTTTTTGAAAAAGGCGCCTACTTTTTTAAGGAAGCTCATTTTTTATCACCCTCCTTTGCCTTGCTGCCGGAGGAGCGCTTGCTTGCCCTGTTCTTTTTCTGATGGTTTTCGCTTGGGTGGATAAGGCGCTCGGTGAGATATTTTTTCAGTGTAACGCCTGAGAAATTCCTTGTTATATTCCCGTCCTCCACCACGGAGATTATCCCCGTCTCCTCGGAGACGACCACGACGATAGCGTCGGAGACCTCGCTTATACCGATAGCCGCACGGTGTCTCGTACCCAGCTCCTTAGGCACCAGCTCCTCCTTTGCGGGCTTGGGCAGGTAGCAGGCGGCGGCATGGATAAGTCCGTCTCTCATAATGACCGCCCCGTCATGCAGCGGCGTATTAGGCACGAATATATTCCCGAACAGCTCCGCACTGGGCTCTGCGTTGATTATGGTCCCCGTATCTATCTGCTCGCCCAGCTTGGTTTGTCTCTCTATAACGATAAGCGCTCCCGTCATAGTCCGTGAAAGGTGCTCACAGGCGTCGGTTATGCTGTTTATGGCATTTACTGTCTTAGCGTCCTCTGCGCCCACGTTCCCCTCGAGAAAGGGTATCCGCTTAGCCATTCGGGTGCGTCCCACACGCTCCAGTATACGTCTCAGCTCCGGCTGGAACATTACGATTATAGCGAGGATACCGATATTAAAGAAGGTCTCGGCGATGATACCCATGACCTTGAAGCCTGCCTGCTGCAATATAAACAAAACAACGGCAAAAAAGACGATCCCCTTTATAAGCTGCTCTGCGCGTGTCTCACGCATCAGCTTTATAACGAAAAACAGGATCGCCGACAAAAAGATCATATCGACTATATCAACGATAGTGATATAGCTGACCACACTGCGGAAATTATCCCAAATATCAGTCAGATAGGCAATCAAGCAAAAACACCCACTTCTCTATAAAACCGCCTGAAGGCGATAACATTTCTGATAACAATTTTAACACAAATTCTACGGCATTGCAATATCTTTTATTATTTTTTCTTGCACATGAGCGACAAAAATTCCGCCGTCTCACGTTAGTGCAATGCTCAGTGGGTGTGATTTTCAATAAACGTTCTTAATTCTGCCCAGCTCTCTATCTCCATCACGTCATTTTTTCGTTCATACGCCATATCCATTGCGCCTATGTAGTGAACGGGAAACACCCCCGCATTTCTCGCCCCCACAACGTCGCATTCATAGCTGTCCCCCACATACCAGACCTCGTCAGCCCTCAGCCCCGCCTTCTCAAGAGCCAGCTCAAATATCCTCCTGTCAGGCTTCCGAAGCATATACTCACTGGTTGCGATAATAAACTCAAACCGATTTGAGGGAATGACCTCGTTTATCCTGTCCCTGAGCGCCTTGCCGCAATATGAGATATTGCTGATAACTCCCGTGCGGATATCATTCTGATACAAAAACTCCCGCAGCGCCTCTATCCCCTCGGTAGCCGTACCCGGCGCCGCAGCGTCCCAGAATATCCTGTCTATCTGCTCCGCTGTAATAGAAAGTTTAATTCCAAGCGACTCATAAAGATAAGCCGTGAACATACGGCTGGGTATTTCTATCAGATTAAGATGCCGCCTTGCAGGGTCAAATCTCCCCGTCTCCCTGTTCAGCTCGTCCGCCCTTGCCTGAACCTGCTCTGCTGACAGACCGTACTTGTTCACGACAGCATATTTCAGCACTTCTCCCGTCCCCCTGACCCCGTCAAACCGTACTTCGTCCGCAAGGGTCTGCCCATAATCGAACAGTATCATTTTCGGCTTATTCATAGTTGTTATCTCCTCCCATATAAAAAACCGCAGAGCGGATTTTAAAATCTCCCTACACACTTTTTACATATAAAACATATTCACCGATGCAGGAGAAACCAAGCTCCAGTGCGGAGGGCTGACTTTCCTCGTCGTTAAAAAACGTCATATATCCGCACCCTGCCGCCTTCAAATCTCTCAGTATGACTGATACCAAAGCCTTATAAACAGACTTATCAAACACGTTGTTATGATAGCCCAAGCTGAAGATCTCACCGTCTCTTGCGCAAATATATCCTACGGCGATTTCCTCCCGATACAGCAGATAAATGATCCACTCATTCAGCGTTGATAAAATACGTTCCGAATTCCAATATGTATCGGGATCGGTACGATGAATTTTCTCAAATTCAAAGAAATTGCTTTCAGTTACCTTTACGATTCCGACATCTTCAGGCTGTATATCGGAGCCGTCAAAAACAAAAACGTCGTGATAGGATTCCTCGATCAATCTGCACCCTGTTTTTTGCAAGAAAGAAATTGCTTCGGAGTTTCTTTTCGGAAATCCCAAATATAAGTCATATCCCGCAAAATTTGCACCGACGTATTCCATAAAATCCGCCAAAGCCTGCTCCGTATTACTGTTAATAAAGAATCCGTCCGTTTGCAGATACCTGTCCTGCTCGATATAAAAATACTGTATCCACCCTTCGACCAAGCCATTTATAACAAAAAGAAGAATATCTCTGTCACCGTTACGGTAACTTTTCCAAGCATGCTCCACAAACTCCTCTTTTGTAGAAACACCGTCCGAAAAGAGAGGATATCCGGAACGTGTCTGATCCAATGCAATTGTGTATGTAAAATCCATATATCGCTCAATATCT
Organism: Oscillospiraceae bacterium; assembly: GCA_022508895.1. Lineage (GTDB taxonomy): Bacteria > Bacillota > Clostridia > Oscillospirales > Ruminococcaceae > Ruminiclostridium_E. The sequence goes on along the minus strand of JAFLUH010000015.1, from coordinate 802 downwards.
TCTTTTGTGGCTTTTACTAACATTACCCTGAACCTCCTCTGATTTCCGATTTACATCCCCACACAAACAACCACCGCCGCAGCCATTCCCACATCATTCTTCTTCCTTCTGACCCAAGCTCTTTCTTTTTATCCGCCATTTCATGTTATTTACAGCTATCAGCATAACCACGCCAATCACTGCGGTTACAATCAGGTTTGTAAAGAAGTCCCCCTGCGCAGAAATAAAAAGGAAGAAAAATCTGACATGAAAAACGGTAAAGAGAGCGTAAATAACGGGCAGCGTCAACAGCAGGTGTATGTAGGAAAACCCGAAGCGCTTAGCTGCAACGCCGGCGGGGAATAACACGAAGGCAAGCTGCGCCGTCAATATCACAGCAAGTCCCATTATCATAAAAATAATATCGGCAGGGGTCATGGCAATAGCAGCGGAAATACCGCTCACGTCCGATATCCACTGGATCAGTGCCATCGATCCCGTTTGAAGCAGGAATATCACAATAGCGACGATCGCCGCCGCTATCCACGGTACAATTTTTTTCTTCATTTTATACCCTCACAGCAAAAATCTTTTTCCGATCCGGATCACACCCCAAACAAAAAACGGCACAGCCGAAACCGTACCGTAATTTGTTGTGTATTCACTCACGCAATACCGATAAGAGCCTTATCCTCGCTACCCTTTTTCAAAGTACCGCTGACAACTTTACGGAACTCGGTGAAATCGGGACGGGTTACGGTTCTTGTGAAGCCCCCCTTGACGTAGCTTGTACCGCACTCCTCGCAGCGATCGGTCATGATGC
>JAFLUH010000149.1 GCA_022508895.1 Oscillospiraceae bacterium | reverse complement strand
CACATTTTCCTTCTCGCCGTACTTTTTTACAACATCTTTTAGTTGAAGCAAAGCCCATACCCCTTTCTTTATGTAAACACATTATAAATTTCTGATACTTGTAAACATTCACAGATATTATATTGCGATTTGTATATTTTGTCAATAATTTTTATGCAATTTTCATATACCCGTCACATACTAAAAATCAAATATCAACCAACGGTTGATATATTAAAAAATCCCTTGATTGTATTTTTCACAGACCCATGCTAAAATAAAAGCAACAAAGCCCGAGAGGAGTCAAAAAATGGAAATAAAGATCAGCGAAGTAATAAGACAGCGCCGCCGCACCATGGACATAAGTCAGGAGACCTTAGCCGACCATCTCGGTGTCAGCGTTCAGGCGGTAAGCAAATGGGAAACCGCCGCCTCCTACCCCGACATAACCCTCCTGCCGAAAATCGCCGAATATCTGAAAACCGACATAAACGCCCTGTTTTTTGGCACAGAAGCCGAACCCGCCGTTTTATGTGAACTGCCCGACGATAACAAGCTCCGCATAGTCCAGTGCATAGGCAGCAAAGTACTGTCCCGTGAGGAATACTCCCCCAATAAGCGAATAATGCTTGAACTGCCCGACAACGACATCGGCACTCTTAACGTAGAGATATGGGGCAGTGCGGATATAGACGGCGACATCAGCGGCGCAGTGACCGCCGGCAGCGTCATAAACTGCGGCAATGTAGGCGGCACCGCCAATGCGGGCAATACCATAAGCTGCGGCAACATAGCCGGGGGAGTAAACGCAGGCGACGTTGTGAACTGCGGCAACATAGCCGGCGGCGTATCGGCAGGTGACAGCATAAACTGCGGAAACGTAGCCGGAGGTATAAGCGCAGGCGACAGCGTAAATTGTGGTGACGTAGGAGGCAATGTGGAAGCAGGTCACGATATAAACTGCGGCAACATCGAGCAAAGCGCCAAAGCCGAAAACGACATTCACTGCAAAAAAATAAACGGCGACGCCGAATGCGGCGGCAACATAATTTACGAAAATTAAAAAAGCAAAAGCCCCCCTTCGTCTTCACGAAGGGGCACTTTTTTGCAAAAATACAGCCGTCCGAAATAAAATCCCCCCAAAAACCCCGTAATTCTATATGAACCTTTCATAAATCTTTTTTCAAATCTTAGTATGTTTTTTACAGGCATGAAGCCGATTTTTCACCCAAAAATCAAAAATCCTTTCATATTTCATAATAATTATGATACATGAACAAAATACCTTCATTCTTTTTATGGAACACTGCTAAAAATCCCATCATCACAATAAAAAAATACACATTATCCGATTTTTTTCACCTTGGAAAATACCCCGAAAACCCATTTTTTCTCCTTATCAGATAAGGGCAAACATCAATTTCCAAACATCACGTTATTTTTTCCGCCTTCCCTCCGTAAGCCTCCGTATCCTCCCAGATAAAAATACGGTCACCCATATTTTTTTCGACCCCAAGCCGCCGAAAAACACAGATGACCGCAATTTTAAAAAAATACACATCAGTCAAAAACCGTCACACACGCTTTTGCTGATAAAAAGGACAAAAAATAAGACGGACGCCTCAGACCGTCCGTCTCTTTCTTATCCCGCTATCTGCAAAATACCTTCCCGCTCGGATACTCATTCCTTATTCCCCTTATTGGCAGCGTCAAAATAAATCTCCGTAAAGCAGGAGTACATCGCCCGCTTATCCTCAGCAGTAAGCCCGTTTCCCGCCAGCAGTGCTCTCGCCTGCTCTAACAGGTCCATAGCCTTATCTATCTCCACGCTCTCCTTGGAAGCCCCGTACAGAAACCTTTCCTCGCTGTTCATCACAAGGCTTTTCCTGTCATCGAACAGAAAATCCTCCGTGACCCCCAGCTCCTCGGTTATCTTCTGCAGTATGGAGCTTTTAGGTCTCCGTGCCCCCGCCAGATAATTGGCAAGCGCACGGTATGTAATACCCAGCTTGTCCGCAAATTCGGTCTTTTTATAACCCTTTCTGCGAAGCAGTATCTCTATCTTATCATGAAAATTCATCAATATCTGTCCTTTCATAAACCTATAATATATTATATTGTCCAACCTCTTTCCAGTCAATAACAAAATAAAAAAATTCAAAAAATACAAAATATTCATAAAATATTCACAATATACGGAATAATATTCAAAAACTTGCATTAAATCCCTTGACAATCGTCTTAAAAGCTGTATAATTGTAAAAGGAAATTTTAAAACAGGAGAAAAAAACCATGTCAAAAGAAATAAAGAAAATAGTACTTGCATATTCCGGCGGTCTTGACACCTCCATCATAATCCCTTGGCTCCACGAAAACTACCCCGGCAGCGAGGTTATCTGCGTTGCAGGCAACGTAGGGCAGGACGCCGAGCTTGAAGGCCTGGAGGAGCGTGCAAAGAAAACTGGCGCTTCCAAGCTGTACATAGAGGACATTCAAGCCGAATTTGTCAACGACTTCATTTTCCCCACCCTCAAAGCGGGTGCAAAATACGAGGGCTATCTTTTGGGTACTTCCTTCGCAAGACCTCCCATCGCAAAGCGCCTTGTAGAGATAGCAAGAAAAGAGAACGCCGACGCCATCTGCCACGGCTGCAC
>JAFLUH010000148.1 GCA_022508895.1 Oscillospiraceae bacterium | reverse complement strand
CACCCTCTTAAGGCGGGTGCAGGGCGGCAGCCCGCCGATTCATGTGAAAGACGGAATAAAAGATTGCTAATAAGAGGGCAATTGTAAAGACAAGAACACAGCCCGTGAAAGGCGAGAAAAACACTATAACAAGAGGTCAGTTGTAAAGTCAAAACAACGCCGCCTGCGCAAGGCAAGAGCCGCTGCAAGCCCTAAAACTCATTGGAAATATTCTTCAACAAATCATCAATAGTAGCCCTGTAATTAGGGTCCTTCTTAATAATAGACTTGACTTTATTGATGGCATAAACCACGGTAGAGTGATCCCTGCCTCCGAATTCGGTACCGATAGCAGTATAGGAAAGCCCCGTGATCTGATTGATAAGGTACATAGCCACCTGCCGAGCCGAAGATATCTGACTGCTCCTGCGAGGCCCTATCATCTCCGCAGGAGTAACGCTGTAAATATGCCCCACTTCGTTGATTATCTTCTCCACGGTAACGGGGATAGGCTGCTGCTCGGTAAGCACGTCCTTGATAACGTTCTGAGCCATGGAAATGGTAGGAGGTACACTGGTAACCAGCGTAAGGGCATTCATTTTGATAATAGCCCCTTCCAGCTGTCTGATATTCCTCTTGAGCTTGTCCGCCATGTACTCCATGACATTCTTGGGAATATGCATACCCAGCAGCTCCGCCTTGCGCTTGATAATGGCAAGACGCGTCTCAAATTCGGGGATACCTATATCGGTGATAAGCCCCCACTCAAACCTGCTCAGCAGACGCTGCTCGATATCGTTTATCTCCTTGGGCGGACGGTCTGAAGTGAGTATTATTTGCTTATTCTTCTGATGCAGCTCGTTGAAGGTGTGGAAAAGCTCGGTCTGGCTCTCCTTTTTGCCGCTGAAAAACTGTACGTCGTCCACCAGCAGCATATCGCAGTCTCTGTACTTATGCTTGAATTCGTCGTTTGTATTGTACTTCAGTGAGTTTACAAATTCGGTGACAAAATTCTCGGCTGAGATATAAAGAACCTTGAGAGAACGGTCCATCTGCTCCATCTGATTTTTTACCGCGCAGAGCAGGTGGGTCTTGCCCAAGCCGGGGTCGCTGTAAATAAACAGCGGGTTGTACTGCCCCGTCTGCCCCTGAGCTATCGCCTTGCAGGCGGAGTAGGCAAGACGGTTGCTGTCTCCTACTATAAAGGTGTCGAAGGTATGGCTGTAATTGCTGTTGGCAAGGGTAGTTTCCAGCTTTTTGGTCATGTCAAGGTCGTCCTCAAGCTCAGGGATAGGGTCGGCAAACTTCACCCTCTGCTCTGGTGTAAGGTCGTTTGGGGTTAGAATATCTATCTCCACCTCAAAGCCCAGTACCTCATGAAACTGAGTCCTCAGCATATTTATATAATTATTGTATATAATTTCCTTTTCGTAAGGGTTTGTGACATAAAGCACCACATGGTTGTTGTTGAGCTTTATGGGCTTTACAGGCTCGATAAAGAGCTTTCTTGCTGTATCGGTTATGGGAAGATTGTCTTTTACCAGCTCAAATATCTCGGCAAAGGAATTCATTCTTTTTCGTCCCTCTTTTTATATATATTGTACGTCATGAAATTTGTAGAGATGTATTCTAATTTTAACACAACAATCTTTTTTTTTCAAGGAGTTGAAAATAAAATTTCATCAAATTTCACCATGTTTTTTTGTGAAAAATACAGCAAAACATTTTTCACTACGAAAAGAAAATAGTAAAAATGACGGTTACAAAGGGGTTTAAGGAAGTCGATGTAATAGTGTACAATTATTGCGGAAAATTCAGCAAAAATAATGACAAATCCTACAAATCCACCCCAAAACAAAAAAAGCTATTGACAAAAGTGGACTGATGCGGTATAATACATACAGTTAGCAGGAGCTAACTACATTTTACCCAAAGAGTTAGTCTGTACTAATTCTATCAAAATCCGCTTTATAAAAGGCTTTGAGGAAAAGCAAAAAGGAAAGGAAGCATTATTATGCCGTTAGCTCTTGCAAATATCGGAGAGGAAAACATAATAAAGAAGATAGGCGGAAAGCCCGAGATAAAGCAGCACCTTGAAAATTTAGGCTTCGTGGTGGGCGGCACCGTCAAGATAGTGAATACCATGGGCGGAAACGTCATAGTTAATGTAAAGGATTCCCGAGTAGCCATCAGCAGGGAAATGGCGCAGAAAATCATGGTATGACTTTCATATAAGGAGAGGTTATGAACACGTTAAAGGAAGCAAAAATCGGCAGTACCGTGAAGGTAGTCAAGCTCCATGGCGAAGGCGCCGTTAAGAGGCGTATCATGGATATGGGTATTACCAAGGGCGTCGAGGTGCAGGTTCGTAAGGTGGCGCCGCTGGGAGACCCTATCGAGGTGACGGTGCGCGGATATGAACTGTCACTGAGAAAAGCCGATGCTGAGATGATAGAGGTTGAATAACGGTGCTGGTAAGCACCTTATTTAATCAGGGGTAGTTAGCGTTGACTAATCATGGGAAAAAACAACGTCCGTGGGCGGGCGGGTGGGCGCAGGCGTGGCTGTGGAGGCAGTACCGCAGTAAGTCAGCACAGCACACCGACAAGCGCAGTCCGTTTCCCGCAAGCACAGGGCTGCTCCACGAGCCGCTTGCCTGTCCAGCCTCTTTTGAGTGAACACGAAAAA
>JAFLUH010000147.1 GCA_022508895.1 Oscillospiraceae bacterium | reverse complement strand
GAGCAGATGGTGATGGTGGAGGCGGAGATGTCCCGCACCCAGAAAAACCTTGAGGACGTGCTGTGCGACGAAATGCTTGCCCGTGAGATATTCGAGGATATCTCCGAGGCTGACCCTGTGACGGGCAGGATATTTTACCTGTACTTCGTATGCGACTTAAAGCTGGCGGAGATAGCGGAGGAGCTGGATATGACCCTCTCCGCCGTTAAGAATAAGCTGTACCGCACGATAGAGCGGCAGAAGAAAAAGTTCAATATATAGGAGCCTGCCTTCGCAAGCCATGCACACGTCTTTGCGGCAAATCCGTGCACATAGCTTACGAAGACAGGTTCAGGAAAGGAGGGAAACGGTTGAATAAGAACGAATTTTACAGAAATCTTATGCTTACCTACACGGTGGACACCGAAAAGGTAAAGCGGATAGCCAAGCGCCGTGTGGTAAAGCGCAGCAGCAGAGTTCTGCGCATCATACCCGGTGCAGCCGCCTGCGCAGCCGTGACTGCGGCGGCGATAACGATAGTTTCCCTCGGCTCCGTTCCCGACGGCGGCGTGGATATTTACAGCGACGAGACAGCCATCGCAAGAGTGGCGGCGGCGGAGCAGTATTATGTCAACGTGCCTGTTGATTCTGGGCTTATGATGGATATGTATGTGTCCTTTGAGCACGGCATGAGCTACAACGAGATACTTCTTGCTTTCTCCAAGATAGACGATGACGGCGAGATAAATATAAAGCTGCTGTACACCGAAAAGGGCAAGCATTACGAAAGCGGCGAAAGCGTTGCCGCCGACCTTGTTTTCTTAGGCGCAAAGATAGCCGCTCCCGCTTCGATGTGCAGGGATATCCGTCTGCTGAATGCGGTTTCGCTGGTGGAGCTTCCCGAAAGCGGAATTACCGACGACAGCTTCGTTCCCTTCGGCAGCTCCGGTATAGTTACCACTCCCGAGCCTGCGGGCAGCTCCTTTGAGATACCCAATCCCTCCTACACCACCGTGTCCGAAAATACCACAACTCCCGAGGAGCCCGACGAAACCACCTCCTCAGATGAGACGGAGGAGCCGAATATCACCGACGATACCTCCGATACGACTTCCGAGGAGATACCTGCGAACATAGACATTCCCGTGGCAGGAGTAACCGCCGTCAATATGATAAGCAACCACCGCGTCGTGGTCACCACAGGCGACAGCATAAGGCTGTACAGGCTTCAGGAGGGCGCTCTTGCACTGGAGACTACCTACTACGCCGGGGGCGCCAAGGTGAGCTGGAAGTCCTACGACGGCAGCAGTATGTATATCACCGCCTGCGACAACGGCGCACGCACCAGACTTTACTGGGCGAACGGCAAGACAGGCTCCCTTACCGAGCTTGACGTCAGCGCGATAACCTCGGACGGCGCCGAGATAACCTCCGTTGTGGGCACCGTCGGCGGCGTTACCCTCTTTAAAACGGTAACCAGCGACAAGTCCCGCATTTACGCAGTGCGTCCCGTAGAAAACGCTCTGTCCATCAATCTTGTGATAGAGTACGACGGACCCGTTACCTCCCTTGCGCTTATCGGAAACAGGCTTTACTTTGCATATACCGACACCAAGAACGCCACGGTGGGCGTGGCTGTCAAGGATATTGCGGACGGCTCCGTCAATGAGATAGCCTCATACAGCGGCACTCTCCGCACCGTCAGAAGCCAGCCCTTCACCGCAGCGGCGCTGATATTCACCTCACCTGAGGGCGAGGAGACCTGCGTACTGCTGACCCCCGACGGAACTCTTGCTGAAACGGAGCTGAGCAGTATCACCTTCTCCCGCATAAACGGCAGGATACTCACCGACGGCGAAGCCTACTACTATCTGGACAGCGACGGACCCAAGGCAATGGAATCAAACGCCGAAGCCGAATCCGCCTTTGCGCCTGCTCCCACGCCCGGGAACTACACCTGCGTGATACAGGAGGACGGAAGCGCATACCTGATGGCAGTAAACAGTTGACAGTAAAGAGTAAACAGTAGTGGAATGTTTTCTCGCTTTGCGAGAAAACATGGGATAATAAATGCCAAGTGATAATTTTTCACTTGGCATTTTTAAATATGTCCGCAAAGCGGACACCTTTACTGTTTACTCTTTACTTTTTACTGTCAACTGTTGTACGAAAACGGGGACAGCAAAGCTGTCCCCGTTTTCGTACAACCCCATCTGTAAGCCGAGTTCTGTCGTGCGCGAACATTTATCTACCCCCAAGGTCGCCCTTGGGATCAAGCCGCCTATATCGGAGCACGCCGAGCAGGCGTGTTGTCCTCCGTACCAATCGGCGTTGCATCGGGTAGGGTTTACATGGCAGCGTGGTCTCCCACGCTCCGGTGAGCTCTTACCTCGCCTTTCCATCCTTACCACAGCGAAGCTATGGCGGTATATCTCTGTTGCACTTGCCCTAAGGTCGCCCTCGGCTGCCGTTAGCAGCTACCCTGCTCTGTGATGCTCGGACTTTCCTCACGGATCTCTCCCCGCGTTCGCACAATGGAGTTGCCCGTACAGTATAACACAGCTTGGGCAAAAAGTCAATCACAGCAGTATGAGCAGCACCGCCAGCACGCTGAGGACTGCCGCCGCTATTGCCAATGCCGCCCACAGCCTGCCGCTGCTGCGGGGCGTGCCGCTTTTCACTCTTTCCAGCAGCTTTTCGGCGCTTTCGTTCAGCCGTGACTGCTCGGTGCCCAGCTTTTCAGGCTTCAGAAACAGGATAGCCCTGTCGAAATACTCGCTGTCCGTGTCCTTTATCTCAACTATCAGCTTGTTTACCCCTCTCATAGTCCGCTCCTCCCGTAAG
>JAFLUH010000146.1 GCA_022508895.1 Oscillospiraceae bacterium | reverse complement strand
AAGTATCCTCACCCTTTGTGTGATACCTCGGATTTAAAACTTGTTATTCATTTAACCTCTTGTTTTCTGTAGCATACTCTTGATGTAATTTTGAATTTGGAGGACTATCAAGAGGGTTATTAGAAAATGAAACTCAAATTTTCATACTTTGTTCACATAAAAATTTAGTGTGTCTTTAGTCGTGCCGTATATAATGATATTCAGATAACACCACTCCTATATTTTCACATTCCCTTAACCAAACAAAAAACGCAAGCCAGATGAGGTTTGCGTTTTTTGCTGTATAACATATCATTTTATTATGGTTATTATCTCTTGAATTTCAAGGCAGTTATAAGTCCGATAATCAGCACACCCACAGAAATACCAAGCAAAGGCAAAGGATCGCTGTCCTCATGTGAATTGACGTTCATAGGCTCGCCAAATGGCGGTCTGAAATTGTTTGTACCCACGCTGCCCGATTCGGCAGGGTCGCCGCTTTGAGCATCGGTAATATTGTCCCCTCTCCGCATATCCCCGCCGAAACCACCCGGCATATTTCCGCCGAACATAGCCGATGGGTCAAAATTTTCAGGGGATTTTCCGTCAACATTATCGAGAATCTGACCTCCGCCGAATCTTCCAAACCCTCCGTTGCTCATTGTTCCCATTTCTGAAATATTCAATGAAGAGGTGTCGATCAACGCTGTGCTGTCTGCACTCTGTCCGTCTGATGTGGAGGGAATTGTTCCGTTAAGCTGTTTCTGAACGCTTTCCTCACGGAGCTGACAGAAAGTACGGATCGCTGAAACACCGGTTTTAAATTCCTCGTAGGTGCAGAACTTTGTCGGATCTTCTTCAACATATTCAGAAATCATAGCAGCGGTCTCGTCTATAAGAGCCGAAAAATCTGTTTCGTTTATAAATTTGCTGAACAGCTTATGATAAAGCTCTGTATATTCCTCATTATCAAAGATCCAGCTTATCATAGGACGGTCACTTATATCTCCTGCAACAGGAGTATCAATTGCCGCATTTACAGAGGAAGAAGCATTTGCCCCCTGAAATGTTCCGAACGCAAGATTATAGTCCCAGGGAATTATGGAAAGCTTTCCTTTCTCCTCATAAAGATAGTAGTTATGAACCATAGAGCCTGTATAGCTGTCGCCGTTGCAGAGAAAATTATGCACAACAAAATAGCGGATAACCTTGTCAACATCTACCGCAGATTCAATATCAGTTCCCTCAGAAAGATTTTTCAGTGAACCTATAAGACGCTTTTTATCCGGGTCGGATATATACGTTTTTGCACTGTCAAATATATTAGAATAGCTGTCGGGATCATCATCAATATATTGCAGCTTTACATCGCTGCTTCCCATACCGCCCATATTTCCGAAATCGGGCATTCTGTTTCTTACATCCTGAGGGGAAAATCTTTTCGCTTTTTCTTCTGATCCATTGCTGTTCCGATCCATAAAATCGCTCATACTGAAATCAATACCGTTTCCCCGACCGCCGCCAAATCCGGTCATATCAGGTTTGTACAGCTCGCCGTAATTTTTTCCGTAATTTCTTTGCAGGAATGATTCTTCCACGCCCTCAACAGCAAGATAAAGACCCCAGTCCTCTCCGTTTACAGTAATATACACATAGCTGCAAAGGGGTGAATCCACGCCGAATTTCCCCATAAGCGTGTAGGAGAGATAGTCCTTCATATAGGTGTTGTCATAAATGACATTGTTCAGGCAGAGCTTGTCAAGACCGTAATAGCTTTTTGTGCTGTCGTACCGGTCAAATTCTATTTTAAAGCTGTAACGGCTGCTGTTCATTCTTGAAACCGAGTTCAGAGATGTATTGCCTTTTGCCCTGATCCCCACATTTTTGAATGCCTCACCGTCTATGACAACGGCACAGGACGAATATTCCTCGCTCATGCAGGTTTCAATAAAGCTGTCCCAATTGTTCATTACAATATCAATTGTATGTACCCTGGAGCTGTTGAATATACGGTTTTCATATCCGATGGCATGAACAGACATTTCAATGCCGAGTGCGTTTCCGTTGCAGAAAATCATTGCAATAATGAGCGTTATCGCCACGATCACAACGCATATTCTATCAATATTTTTATGTTTTGACATAACTTCACCTTTAACCCATATAATCGCCGTTGTAGCTTACAAGGACTGCACTCTGTACTCCGTCCATATCTGCAATGGCATTCACAAAGTCGGTGTTATCGTCTTTAAGGCGGATTTCCAGATTCAGTTCAACTAAACCTTTCTGAGCCGTTTTACTTTTAACGATGCAGCGTTCGGTTTTATCATCAATAAAAGCCTTTGCCTTTGTTTCAGTTTCCTGACTGTCACAGCGAATAACCATAATGTAGGGATTTTTATGGTACTTTCTATTCACAAAAACAAGCAGGATAATGCCGATAATAACGCTGCCGATAACTGCAAGTGGGATCATCCCCGCTGCAAGAACAATTCCCACCGCAATTGACCAGAACAAAAACGCAATATCCAGCGGTTCTTTTATTGCTGTACGGAAACGAACTATCGAAAGTGCGCCCACCATACCGAGAGAAAGAACAACATTGCTTGTTACTGCAAGAATTACGACTGTCGTTATCATAGTAAGAGCTACAAGGGTCGTTCCAAAGCCGGATGAATACATAACACCCGAATAGGTTTTTTTATAGACAAGGAAGATGAACACTCCAAGCCCGAAGGCAAGCACAAGTGCAATTGCCATATCAAGAATACTCACACTTGTGATATTTTCCAGAAATCCGGATTTAAAAATATCATTAAAATTCATAATCATTGCTCTCCTTTTTTATTTAACCGTAGATCCT
>JAFLUH010000145.1 GCA_022508895.1 Oscillospiraceae bacterium | reverse complement strand
GCTGGTATCCTTGCCGATAAAGTTGAGTATCTTTCTCCACAACACTCTAATTATTCCTCCTTTGCGACAAAACTGTTACTTCATAATCCGTTCCGTCCACAGAAAGCATAGCTTTACCTTTTCCGTGCTGAAAAGGAGGTTGCTGCATTTCCTGCAACTACCCCTTTCCCACAGTCTACGCTGCATATATTATACAGCATTATTTTGCAATTATAAACCCTTTTTTACATATTATTACAGCGCTGCCCAGACCGCAGATATTCTCTTACCCGACCCCACGATCAGCATAGAGGACATAAAGCCGCCCTGCGCCTTTATGAAAAAGAGGATATGCAGATTTTTCGGCTTTATGAGGACGGCAGCGAGGGCATGATAGAAAGCCCGGAGGGTATAAAAGACCATGTAGGAAAAGGCGGCATTTTAGGTGTGCATAAGGAGGACTGGAACGCTTTATTAGAATACCGTGCCATGAAACAGGAGCCGGACACCTTTACCATTTACCAGCTAAAAGATGATACCTCCGTGGATTACCATTTCCGATCACTGGACGAGCTGCGAGGGAAAGGGCTTTCCGTTTCTGATGTGGTAGTGCTGCACCAGAACGGGCAGGACACCGCCCACTATGTAGATGATGTAGGCTTTGCTGATATGAGCCGGGAATTTTTGCATGAGCCGGAAGCCGTGTTCCATTTGGACGGGGAAAATTATCTGTATATCCAGACCACCGACACAGGGATTGACTACACCTTTTATGACAAAGGGCTTACACCGCAGGACGGCGGGCAGATCGACAACCCCGACCTTTCCATGAGCGAAGCCTGCAAGGAAGTCCTTGCTTTCCACGATATGACCCCGGAAGTGATTGACCGTGTTCCCGTAATGGAGTTTGAACGCCTGCCGGAGCTGATCGACAAGGAGCCTGCCGTTATGATACGTTACAGCGAGCATGAAGCGATAGACGGGGGCAAAACCTACCCGCTGGGTGAGATTGACCGCCTTATGGAAAGGCTTGATAAGGAAGTGAGGGACGCAAGGGAAAACCCGGAGAACGGTAAATATTTTAAAGTCGATTTTCGGATAGAAAGCGTGGAGAACGGGCGCATACAGTCCTATGAGGGCAGGCAGGACTTAGGGGACGGGGACGGTTCCCTTATCCACCATATACAAAAGCACGCCGAGTATTACCGTAACGACCCTGCTTACCAAAATGATCTAAAGCAGAGAAGCACCGAAGCATGGGAGCAGGTAAACGCTGCCTATGACGCAACCTTGCAGGTGTACGTCCCTTATTTGGAGCTGCACCGCAACTTATCCGATATGGAGCGGAACGCACAAACCGCACTGGAAGAAAACGGCAATATGACACCTACCGAAACCGCTTACCACACCGCCATGATAGAGTATGTTTCCAAGTGCCGGGGCATGGTAAATCAAGGAGATTATGACCTGCCACCCGTCCCGAAACTTGCCGACTTTGACATAGAGCTTCAAGAATATAAGGAACACGTCAAGGAGGAAATTGCACAGGAAGCCGCCGCCGCAGGAATGACCGTAGAAGAATATGCCGCAAATGATTTTGAGCCTATAAAAAAGGAGCCGGAGCCTGCCCCTACCCCCAAGACTGACGAGCTGGAAGCAAAGGCAGAAGCCGGGGAGCAGATTTCTCTTTTTGAACTTGCGGAAGCAATACAGCAGGACAGGGAAGCCGCTGAAAAGACCGGGGAACAGCAGACCGAGGAACAACAGAACGGGGGACAGGAAACCAGCGTCACCTATTACACAATCAATGAGAACGCCGCCCGCCGTGCAAAGGAAATGAACAGTTACAGCGACTATGTACCCGGCAGCGCAACGGCAGACTACCGCCAAATGGTAGATGAAGCCGCAGAGATCGCCAAGCGGCAGAAAAAACGTGTTGACCCCTCTTTCCATGAGAAGATCGACAGGCTTTTAGATACCTATGCCCGGAAACTTGCCGAGAACATGAACAGCTATTATTCCATTGAAGCCCGTGTACCCTCTATCCTCATAACAGGCGGCGGGAATTTCCCGGTACGCAAGAAAGAGAAGCAGAACGCCGCCCGTGACAGGAACATGGAGGAATGGAAAGAAATACAAGGGCTGCTTGATAAAATTCGCAGTACGGGAATGGGCGGTATCAGCGCAGACGACCCGCAGGCAGTACAAAAGCTGGAAAGCAAGTTAGAAAAGCTGGAAAAGGCACAGGAAACCATGAAAGCGGTCAATGCCTATTACCGCAAGCACAAGACCCTTGACGGCTGCCCCCACATATCCCCGGAGCGCATAGAAAAGCTGAAAGCGGAAATGTCGTCACAGTGGCATATCGAAGAAAAGCCCTACCCCTCATGGGCGTTGTCAAATAATAACGCAGAGATACACCGCATTAAGGGACGCATTGAGGAACTTACCCGGAAGAATGAAACCCCTTATGTGGGCTGGGAATTTGACGGCGGCAGAGTGGAAGCCAACAAGGAGGACAACCGCCTGCAAATCTATTTTGATGAAAAGCCGGACGAAAAGACCCGTGACACCTTAAAGGAAAACGGCTTCCGCTGGTCGCCAAAAGCGGGAGCATGGCAGCGGCAGCTTAACGACAATGCGCTCTATGTTGCTGACCGTTTATCCTGCATACGTCCCTTATCCGGGGAACGCCCGACAGAGATACAGAAGAAAGCACGGGCGGCAAAGCAGGAGGAAAAACCCTCTATCCGGGCGCAGCTTGCACAGGATAAGGAAGCCGTAAAAGCTGCCCCGAAAAAGGCAATAGAACAGGCAAAAAAGACCGACCTTGAAAGGAGCTGATACCATGCAGAAATTTGAAAA
>JAFLUH010000144.1 GCA_022508895.1 Oscillospiraceae bacterium | reverse complement strand
GCAAAAAATGGATTGCCATTAGGGCAATCCAAGGAACGTTGGATCGTATTTGAGGTAGGTGCAAAGCACCTGCCTCAAATACTTGTGTTATCGTGACGAAAAAGATTTTTAGGCAGCAGAGCATAAATAATACGCTCCCACTTTTTGGGGAGCGTATCAGGAGTCGCCTTGCGACTGTGTTATCATGACGAAAAAGATTTTTTCGACATTCATCGCAAATTGCCTTAAAGCTGACAAATATCGAATATTACACGCTCAAAAATTTCACATTATTTTTCAACCCTAAATGTTTTGGACTTCAATAATTTCTTTGAAGATATTACCGTAATTCACTCCCCACCGCTCACCGAATACTCCTTCTTACCCCCATGCGCCCCAAATATCTGCCAATCCCCCGCACCCAGCCTCTGAAGTATCGCCGCTCTTTCTTTAGCACACAGCTCAGTATCCGTATCCACGG
The DNA here is from genome assembly GCA_022508895.1 of Oscillospiraceae bacterium. Taxonomy (GTDB): domain Bacteria; phylum Bacillota; class Clostridia; order Oscillospirales; family Ruminococcaceae; genus Ruminiclostridium_E. The sequence goes on along the minus strand of JAFLUH010000144.1, from coordinate 2,409 downwards.
AGGTCATCAGTATCGGCGCATATTGGTTGTATTTCTTCTGTTCGGGAGTAAAGCCTTTGATATTGATGTAGATGTCGCCTGTAAATACGATATGATCGGTGTAATCTATCAGCACTATCTCACCGGGAAGATGACCGCCCTTGCCCTCATATATCTCAAAATGAAGATCGGCAAAGTCAAAAAATCCGATCTGGGTCAGCAGCTCGCTTTGCTCACCCTGATCCTCTCCCCACATTCCCATGACCTTTTCTGGGTCGGGAGGAGAGTATTGGGTCAGTATCTTGCAGATGTTTATATACGGTCTGTGCAGGGGATTTTCTTCACGGAAGCCGTTTCTTCCCTCACGCTCTGCACGCAGGCAGGCGGCGCTCTTTTTGCTTGTCAGCACACGGTCAAACAACGGGAGCAGTCCGCAGTGGTCTACATCTGCATGAGTAATAAGGACGGTTTTCTCCATCTCATCATAGCTGGGCAGCAATTCACGGAAAATATCCTCCATTTCCTCACGATAACAGGCATACCCGCTGTCGATGAACAGCACCTGCTCTCCGCTTATCAAAACAGCGGTATTGCTTCCGCAGGGCGGTTCTATCAGAACAAGCCGTGTTTTCTCCGTTATCCTGTGTTCGGTTATTCTCGGAGCAAAAGCGGCTCCCTTGTACATAGCCAGCATTTCCGCAAAACGCCCTATACTGTCGAACGTCCTGTAAGGGGAAAGCCCCTGCTCGTCAAGGGTCTGCATGGCAAGGTTGGTATTTATCAGCAGCCTGTCCTTCATTTCAGGCGACAGACCGATATTTTTTGCGATCTCGGAAACGAAGGAGCTGTAAAATATGCTGTTGTCGTAGACCTTTTCGGTGTGGTCGTAGTCGATTATGCGGACGGGACACAGCTTTTCCGCACGGGCGAGAAACTCGGATATCTTTCCCGTGTCCTCCACAAAGAGTCCCATTTTGAACTGCTGATAATCAGTATTGTTTTCCTGAGAGCTTATGTAGGATATGTTGAAATCGAACTCGCTGATAAGGTGCAGGACTTCCGTAACACTTCCCGGCACGTCTTTGAGCTGAAATTCAAGCAGAACGATATTCTTGTCGCTGATGTCCGTTTGCAGATAACCGATCTCTGTAAGCTGCTCGTCAGCCTGCGCCAGCTGTTCAGGCGTTCCGTCTGCGTCGATAAAGAGCGTATGAGCGTCGATGGCTTTGTTATAGCTCACCCGCGTTATATTAACGCCCAATGAGGCAAAGCATTTGCTTGCCTTCAGAAATGCGCCGATATGATCGGGCATTGTTGTGATGTAGGTCTTTTTCATGAATCGTCAGCTACCTTTCTGCTGTATATCGGCTGCCAATCTTAATCCGATGTCGTATGCGGCTTGCAGGTCTTTGGGGAACTGCTCCTCACGCACCTTGCGTTTGTGCGCTTCATCAAAGGTTCCGGCGGCAAACTTGGAATAATCCTCAAATTGCAGAGTATCGCAGGCAGCATAGTATTCGGTACTGCCGCCGAGACGTTTCATGGCACTCGCATACTGCTTCATTATCCCGTGATATGCCGTTTTAGCATATACCTTCGGCACATTCATCGTAAAGAAAAAGCAGGAGTTTGTCTTGCCCTGAAACAGCCTTTTGCTGTAATCATCGTAGCTCAAAAGCGAAAATACCAGCCGTTCCATAAGGCAGAACATCATTCCCGAAACATTTCCGAGATATATGGGAGAGCCCATAAACACTACATCGGCTGAAAGCATTTTCTCAAAAACAGGCTGCAAATCGTCCTTCCACATACAGCGCCCAGTCTCTGCTCCTGCTTTTTTGCAGGCAAAGCAGCTTCGGCAGCCGGAAAAGGTAAGCTCGGAAAGCTGTATCAGCTCCGTTTCTGCGCCTGCGTCCGCCGCGCCTTTCAGTGCTTGCTGCAAAAGCATATCCGTGTTCCAGCCCTTTCTGGGGCTGCCGTTTATGGCGATCGCTTTCATCTTGCCGCCTCCTGTTTAGTGGGCTTCGCCCTCGGTTATCCCGTCAAAGGAATTGTAGAAAACGCTGTGGTCAATGTCAAACCGTTTGAAATGCCACGGGTGCGGCTCTGCTTCATCGGCGGGGTACCCGATGGGCAGCAGAGCCACAGGCACAAGATAATCGGGAATACCGAACAGTTCCCGTGCTTTCTTATGGTCAAAGGCGCCCACCCATGTCGTACCAAGCCCAAGCTCTGCAGCTTGCAGCATCATTTGTGTAGTGACTATGCTTGCGTCAACGTCGCCGCCGATGGTCCCGTTGGTCTTGTTCTTCCAGACGGTGGTTTTGTCGTAGCAGACCATCAGAGCGATAGGTGCGCCGAAATACCACGAGGTGCACTGCTTCAGCTTCTCGTGAGCGGCTTCGTTTTCGATAACAAGTATCCGTTGAG
>JAFLUH010000143.1 GCA_022508895.1 Oscillospiraceae bacterium | reverse complement strand
GACTGCAAAAACTACGACATGGAAATGCAGAAGGTGGACATGGCGCTGAAATACGGAGCGGAAGCCATAATGGACCTGAGCAACTACGGCAAGACCAACACCTTCCGCCGTGAGCTTATCGCAAGGTCTCCCGCCATGATAGGCACCGTCCCCATGTACGACGCTATCGGCTATCTGGACAAAGACCTTTTGGAGATAACCGCCGAGGATTTTCTCAAGGTAGTCCGTGCCCACGCAGAAGAAGGCGTTGACTTCATGACTATCCACGCAGGTATAAACCGCCGTGCGGTGGAGGCGTTCAGGCGTGACAAAAGGAAGATGAACATTGTGTCAAGAGGCGGCTCGCTGCTGTTTGCGTGGATGATGATGACGGGGAACGAAAATCCTTTCTATGAGCATTACGACAAGGTGCTGGACATACTTAATGAGTACGACGTTACCATAAGCCTCGGCGACGCGCTTCGTCCCGGCTGTATCGACGACAGCACCGACGCAGGGCAGATATCCGAGCTTATCGAGCTTGGTGCGCTTACCGAGCGGGCTTGGGAAAGGGACGTGCAGGTTATGGTGGAAGGTCCCGGTCACATGGCGATGAACGAGATAGAGGCGAACATGAAGCTGCAGAAGCGTATCTGCCACAATGCGCCCTTCTATGTGCTGGGTCCCCTTGTCACCGACATTGCCCCCGGCTATGACCACATCACCTCCGCAATAGGCGGCGCAATAGCGGCGGCAAGCGGAGCGGACTTCCTCTGCTACGTCACCCCCGCAGAGCATCTTCGCCTGCCCGACCTGAACGACGTTAAGGAGGGCATTATCGCCAGCCGTATCGCCGCTCACGCCGCCGACATTGCCAAGGGCGTTCCCCACGCAAGAGAGCAGGACGACGCAATGGCGGAGGCACGCCACAAGCTGGACTGGGAGGAGATGTTCAAGGTCGCCCTCGACCCCGACAAGGCACGGGACTACTACGAAAGCATCCCGCCCGCAGAGCGGCATACCTGTTCCATGTGCGGGAAGATGTGCGCCGTTCGCACCACCAATATGATACTTGCGGGAGAAAAAGTAGAGTTTTGCAGTGAGAAATAAATTTGAAGGAACGCTTGCAGGAAGCGTTCCTTAGTTTTTTTCAAAAAACTATTGACATACGCAAAAGAAAGTGCTATAATACCTATAAAACATATAGGTTTACAGGTACAAACAAAACGTAAAGGAGAACACACATGAAAGTATACGAAAAAATCACCGACCTCATAGGAGGCACGCCGCTTTTACAGCTCACCAACTACATCAGGGAAAAATCCCTTCCCGCCGCCGTCATAGGCAAGCTGGAATACTTCAACCCCGCAGGCAGCGTCAAGGACAGGATAGCGAGAGCGATGGTAGACGACGCCGAGGCAAAGGGGCTGCTTAAACCAAATTCCGTGATAATCGAGCCTACCAGCGGCAACACGGGCATAGGGCTTGCCGCAGTGGCAGCCGCAAGAGGCTACAGGATAATCCTCACAATGCCCGAGACAATGAGCGTTGAGCGCCGCAATCTGCTGAAGGCTTACGGCGCGGAGCTGGTGCTCACCGAGGGCGCAAAGGGCATGAAGGGCGCAATAGCCAAGGCGCAGGAGCTTGCGGAGCAGACCCCGAACAGCTTTATCCCCAGCCAGTTCACTAACCCCGCCAACCCTACCGTACATCTGCATACCACAGGTCCCGAGATATGGAACGACACCGACGGCAAGGTGGATATCTTCGTTGCAGGCGTAGGCACAGGCGGCACCGTCTCGGGTGTCGGCGAATACTTAAAGAGCAGGAACCCCGACGTCAAGGTGGTAGCGGTGGAGCCCGCAGGCTCTCCAGTGCTGTCCAAGGGAACTCCCGGCGCGCATAAGATACAGGGCATAGGCGCAGGCTTCGTCCCCGACACGCTGAACACAAAGATATACGACGAGATAATCGCCGTGGAAAACGAGGACGCCTTTGAGACGGGCAGGACCCTTGCCCGCACAGAGGGACTGCTGGTGGGCATTTCCTCGGGAGCGGCGGTATGGGCTGCAACACAGCTTGCCCTTCGTCCCGAGAACAAGGGCAAGACCATAGTGGCGCTGCTGCCTGATACGGGTGAACGCTATCTTTCCACTCCGATGTTTGCCGAATAGACCCGTGCTGAATAATAATTTCCGCCGTCTTTGCAGTGGACGGCGGGATTTTTTGTCCCCGCTCTTGAAAACCTATCAAATATATGTTATTATTAGGTATAAACCCGAAAGGAGCATGACCGACAAGGTCGGGTAAAACAAAAAATGAAAATATCTACTAAAGGAAGATACGCCCTGCGTATGCTGATAGATCTGGCAGAGCATCAGAACGACGGCTTTGTTGCGCTGAAGGACATAGCCGCCCGTCAGAATATCTCAAAAAAATATCTGGAGCAGATAGTCCCCGTTTTCAATAAAAGCAATATCCTTAACACCAACCGAGGCTTTCAGGGCGGCTACCGCCTTGCCCGCAGCGCCGACAAATACACAGTAGGCGAGATACTGCGCCTCACCGAGGGCAGCCTTGCGCCTGTTGCCTGTCTGGAGAACGACCCCGTTCAGTGCGAGAGAAGCGGAGAGTGCGCTACGCTCCCTGTGTGGCAGGGGCTGTACAGGGTGATAAACGAGTATCTGGACGGGATAACCTTGCAGGATATACTGGATCGGCAGCGGGATGCGAGTGATTATGTGATTTAGTGCGCCGACACAGCGTGTACCATTGAGGGAGACCCTTTTGGAAAAAAGGGTCTCCCTCAAACTCCCTCCCTAAAACTTTTAATAATATTTTTTTAGGACCGGCATACGTCGGTCCTAAAAAAATATTAAAAGTCTTTGGAAAGAGGTCTGGAGGATAACCTTTCTTCCAGAAAGGTTT
>JAFLUH010000142.1 GCA_022508895.1 Oscillospiraceae bacterium | reverse complement strand
AAAAAATATATAAAAAATTTTTGGATGGGTGTTTGGGGTATAACCCTTTTGTTCAAAAGGGTTTCCCCCAATGGTACGCATAAAATAAACGCACTACATTGCAAAAAAGTGCAGGATACTGTCTATCCCTGCGAGCACCTTTTCATCTTCGATTGCGGGCTTTACGTTTGTGTTGTGGCTGTACACCGCCTCATGGATATCACGGCAGTTCATCTGCCGCAAAAGTATGCAGGCGGTCTTATAGGCGGTATCAATGCTCCCGTCGCCTCCGCCTGCCAGCACAACTGCGCCCTTTTTGGGCTTAGGGACAGGCTCTTCCTTTCTGAAAGCTCTTGCGCAGTAAAACGTCTGGAGCCTGCTGCCAACGTCCAGCAGCTTGCCTGTCAGCTCCGAGAAATAGACAGGCGAGGCTATCAGAATGTTGTCGCATTCCTGTATGTAAGAGTATATCTCCTGCATTTCGTCGTCTATGGCGCAGCCGCTGTTTTTCCAACAATGCCTGCAATCCACGCAGGGTGAGATATCACACCTGTAAGCCTCCACGATTTTGCACTCGCCCTTGATTTTGCCCGTTATTATTTCAACAAGTGAGGCGGTGTCGCCGTTCCTTCTCGGAGAGCCGCCCAATATCAGCGTTTTCATGGTGATTCCTTTTTTTGTTGCATTTACTCGCCTGTTCAAACATAAGCCTTGCGAAAATCGCAAGGCTTTTCGGGTGTTCATATAGTGATTGAACTATGTTCAATTATACGCAGAATTACATTCCTTTACCGCACAAACCTGCTTGGTAAGCGGATTTGCCTGCTTGCCGACAATTCGGCGGTTTTTCATAAAAAGGAGTGATTGTGAACGTTAGCGCTTACTATTTTCTACACGCCCACAAACCTCCGCAAAAACTGCCACAGCTTACTCCAGAACCCAGGCTCCTGCTCCTGCGCCTTCACGCCGTAGGAGGTCACCAGCTCCACCTCGCTTACAAACCTCCCGCCCAGATATATCCGTGCCGAGCCTGCTCTGCTGCCTGCTGCGAAGCCCGCATACAAAAAGGGCTCCGTGTACAGCTCCACTCTCACCGTCGAGCTCTCCTGCTCCGACAGGGGCAGCTTCACCGTTTCCCTCAGCACCAGCGTAACGTCCTGCTCATACCCGCCGATAACGGGAATCGAAACAGGGTTTGGCAGCACTATCTCGGTGGGCTTCACCTGCTCAAAGCCGTAGTTCAGCATTTTGCGGTGGTCGTCCCAGTCGTCGGGAGCGTTCAGGGTAACGCAGATAAGCCTTACTCCGTTCCTCTCCGCCGCAGTCACAAGACACCGCCTTGCGTTGTCAGTAAAGCCTGTTTTCACGCCGATACAGCCCTCATACTGCCAAAGCATCTTGTTGGAGTTGGACAGCCACCGCAGGTATGGCGGGTTGCCGAACTCCACCTGCGCGTCGGAGCAGCGGCATATCTCGGCAAACACGGGATTTTCCAGCGCAGCGGCTGCCAGTCTTGCCAAGTCATAAGCGGTGGTGTAATGCCAATCAGCGTCCAGACCCGAAGGGTTGGCAAAGTGGGTGTTCTCCAGCCCAAGCTCCGCCGCCTTCCTGTTCATCAGCTCCACAAAAGCGCTCATGGAGCCGCTTACGCTGACGGCAGCGGCGTTGGCGGCGTCGTTGCCGGAGGGCAGGAGCATACCGTAGATCAGCGCCCTGCGGGTGACTATGTCGCCTGCCTTCAAGCCCATGGAGGTGCCCTCAACGTTTACGGCGTAGCGGTCTACGGCAAATTTCCTGTCAAGCTCCCCCGCCTCCGCAGTCAGCAGAGCGGTCATTATCTTGGTGGTGCTTGCCATCGCCCTTTGCTCGTAGGCGTTTTTCTCCCACACTATCGTTCCTGTGTCGGCGTTAATGAGAACGGCGCTTGCCGCCGATACCGAAAATTCAACGTCCACGGCGGAAATCGTCACGCAAAGCCCGCTTATCGCCATAAGCAGCGCAAGAATAACGGATAAAAGCCTTTTTTTCATATAACACCTCCGCAAAAAGTAAGTACTTTACAGTCCGTACATTTCGTACAACCAGTTTATGCTTGGACAGGTAAAATATTACATTTTACGCATAGGCATTATTCGACGTTATATTACTTGCTGTAAATAGAAATGAGGATTTTCCTGCTTTTGTACAATGTTCAAAACACAATTCGAGGAAATTTGCAGCTACAAACAGTTGATTTTCGACAGAATATTACAAAACGTAAAATCCATTGCAGGCAGTCCTCCCCTTAAAACAGGAAAAACCGCTCCTGACATTGCACAGAAAAAAGCATGGAAATCAGAGAAAATAATATACAAAATATTAATTTACGACAAAATATTACATATCGTAAATTATTTTTCTTCCTCCTCATTCTCTTCTTCCTCGTCGTCCTCGCCCTTCTTGCCGAACAGGTCCTTCACCTTTGCCACAAGACCGGGTATCCCTTCGATAAGTCCGTCAACGGGGCTGCTCTTTGCGCCCAGCTCCAGCAGCTCCACGCCGCCGTCACGCTTCACCACGATGAACGCCTGAGGCTTGATGGTGACGCCTGCGCCCGAGCCGCCTGCGAAAACCTCTCTGGGAACGCTGGCGGGAATGTCAGAGCCGCCGGAAACAAAGCCGAAGGAGACCTTGGAGATGGGGATAATGACGGTGCCGTCGGGAGAGGTGACGGGGTCACCGATGATGGTGTTCACGTCCACCAGCTCACGGATCTTCTCCATTGAGGTTTGCATAAGTCCTTCAAGATGTTCTGCCATTGTTTTTCGTCCTTTCTGGTAAATGTATGTTTTGATAAATCAGAATTTAGTTCACTACCCCTATGCGTACCACTGGGGAAAACCTTTCTGGAAGAAAGGTTATTCCCCAGACCCCTTTCCAAAGACTTCTAATATTTTTTCTTTT
>JAFLUH010000141.1 GCA_022508895.1 Oscillospiraceae bacterium | reverse complement strand
CCGTCGATCTCGTAAAAGTCAAATACTTCGTCGGGCTTCACGACTGCCGGACGGCGTTTGATGTGCTTTTCCATGTCAAAGGCGTTTTTGGGGTCGGCGTCGGACAGGTACTTGTATTTCGGGTGCTTCGTTATATCGAATTTGTCCGAAAAGAACGGGCGCACACCTCTAAGCTGCAAGATACATTTGCCGCCGTCCATGACGGCAATTTCGTCCTGCGTCATAAGCTCCTTTCCCAATTTCTGATAGTTCAGACTGTGGGAGATTTCGCGCCCCCGGCTTTCGCCCGTGTTAAAGCTGTCAATCGTTTCTTTCCCCAAGATTTCCGATATTTCTTTGAGGGTGGTTTTTTCCTTACCGCCCAAGAAAAGCGTCGTGTCGCAGTTACCAACTATGGTATCGGCGTTGTCCTTGTAGATCGCCTTTAGCTGGGACTGTGACTGCAAGATGATAGAAGCAGAGATTTCCCGGCTTCGTATGGTGGCAATGAGCTTTTCAAACTTCGGTATCTGCCCGATATTTGCAAACTCGTCAAGCAGACAGCGCACATGAACAGGCAGCCGCCCGCCGTATTCGTCGTCGGCTTTATCGCACAAGAGGTTGAAAAGCTGGGTGTAGAGGATAGAAACAACAAAGTTGAAAGTATCGTCCGTGTCGGAAATGATAACGAACAATGCCGTTTTGCGGTCGCCTATGGTGTCAAGCTCCATGTCGTCGGCTTCCATAAGCTCGCGCAGCTCCTTAATGTCAAAGGGGGCAAGCCGCGCACCGCAGGAAATAAGGATTGACTTTGCCGTTTTCCCGGCAGCAAGTTTGTATTTCTTGTACTGCTTGACGGCAAAGTGTTCCGGGTCTTTTTCCTCCAAGCGTTCAAACATGAGGTCAACGGGGCTTTGAAATTCCTCGTCGTCCTCGCGGGCTTCCGACGCATTTATCATTTCAAGCAGCGTCGTAAAGTTCTTTTCGTCCTCCGGGGCTTCGTACCAAATGTAGCCCACTAAGGCGCAGTACAAAAGCCGTTCCGCTTTCACCCAAAAATCCTCGCCGGATTTCTCGCCGTCGCCTTTGGTGTTGGCAATAATGGTATTTACCAGCTTCAAAATGTCTTTCTCGCTGCGGATATAGGCAAAGGGATTGTAGCGCATGGATTTCTTGAAATTGATCGTGTTCAGCACCTTTATTCGGTACCCGCCCTTTTGCAGCAGCTTCCCGCACTCAATCAGCACCGTACCTTTCGGGTCGGTAACGACGTAGGAGCTGTGCATTTGCATAAGGTTAGGCTTCACGAAAAAGCGGGTCTTGCCGCTGCCGGAGCCGCCGATCACAAGAATGTTTTTGTTTCTCGCGTACTTCGGCAGCTTCGGGCGGCTTGACATGGTAAGCCGTTCCGTCTGCGTCAGCAGCACGTTATTTTCAAAGGCAGGGTCGATATAGGGCTTTATGTCCTCGGCGTTGCCCCAGCGGGCAGAGCCGTACTCCATGTTTTTGCGGTATTTCTTCGCGTTCTTGCCTTTCACATAGATAATAAGCCGGATAATGACCGCGCCCGCAATTCCGGCAAGTATGTCTATGGGGTGAATACTCGGCGCGTAGGAAGCAAAAGCGGCGGTGAAGCCCTCCCCAAGATGTAAGAGCTTTTCGCTTGCGTCCAGTCCCGGCGTCAGCCTTATAGCCTGTGCCACTTTGTCAAAGAGGTAGACAAAGAGCAGATACGGAAGATTTGGGATAATCCATTTTTTCAAGTTGACGTTGCTCATAGATCAATCCCCCTGTCCTTGTTTTTCTCTTTGGCGCGTTCTGCGTTCCTGCCCTGTGCAGCTTCTTTGAGGGACGACAGCAGCTTGCGGATAGACGGCTTTTTCTCCTGCGTCAGCTTCTTTGCGGAAAACTCCTTAAAGGCTGCCGTCAGCACGTCGGCGTCCCGTCCCTTGAAAAACACAAGGTAACGGGGCGGGCTTTCCGTGGTGTCCTTTTTCAGCGCAAAGTCAATCCCGTATTTCTTCGCCGTACTCTCAAAGGCTTTGATATTTCCCTCGGTGATCTCAATGTTGGAAACGCCCGCGTTCTGCTTCATAAGCTGCCGCAAGCTCTGTTTGCCGTGGGGCTGCTTGTCAAGCTGCTGCTTGCCCTTTGACAGCAGGGACTTCATAGCCTTTTGCAGCGTTTCGGCGGTCAGCTTCCCGGTCTTGATATATAGGGCAACTGTTTTTTCGTTGATTTCGTCCTGCATTTCGCGTCCTCCTTTCTCGGTAGATTTTTAGGCGGCGGTCAGATACGCACCCGCAGCCCGTTCAAGTCGTCTGTGCGGACGCCCACAAGATACCAGTTATCCCCGTATTCAATGCGGGTCGGCTTCCACTTGCCGCCGATCAGAACGTCCAAGCACTCGCCGCAATGCAGCCCGCCGTAGTAGTCGTTAAGGTCAAAGCGAATGTCAAAGCGGTCTGTCCGCTCGTCAAAAATCAAGGCTCCTGTTTTCTGTGCCATAGTGTGTACTCCTTTCAGATTAACCCGTTTGCCATGTCGTGAGCGACAAGGGCGGTATAATAATTGCCGATAGTAGACGGGGCATTGAAAAGCACCGCCCGTAGGTACTGCTTGATGTTGCGGACTTTCGTTGTGTTCTCCCGCATACAGTCCAGCACAAAGCGGATATGTTCGCTGTCCAGCTTCATAAACTTTGACTTCACCAGCTCGGCGGGGTAGTCGTCCCCGGCAATGCGGATAGTCTTTCGCGCTGTGCAGACGGTTTCAAGCATAAGGTCAACGATTTCGTCCAGCCTGTCCCGGTCAAACTTCATATCCTCGGCAAGTGCGTCATAGCTGATATTGTCTTTGATGATCTCCCGATAGACTTCAACCGCGCTCTGTGCTGCCGCTTCCTTTCCTTTCCGTTCCTGCGGCTCTGCCGCGTCGTCCTCGTAAGGTGAGGGGTAAGGGGAAAGGATAGGAATGGAATGGGTACTTGATAAATC
>JAFLUH010000140.1 GCA_022508895.1 Oscillospiraceae bacterium | reverse complement strand
ATACGGCGTTCTGTCGTCCACAGGCAGCTTTTCACGGGTGGTGTTGTACTCGGAATATCTGTCGGGATCGCAGCAGTTGTACCACATATTTATTACGATTGGGGTCAGTACGCCGTCCATCTTGATGTTCTCGAACAAAACGCCGTCGATGATTGCGTCCTTGCCTCTGCCGCGGCGGGTCTTTATGCGAAGTCCACGGTCGGTGTGATTGAAGATACAGCGGTTTACGGTGAGATTTTTCACGCCGCCTGCCATTTCACTTCCTAAAGTAATTGCGCCGTGACCGAACTGCATGATGCAGTTTCTGATAGTGTGGTGGTCTGCGGGCTGCTTGTATCTTCTGCCTATCTCTATCTTACCTGATTTGATGGCGATACAGTCGTCGCCCACGCTGAATTTGCAGCCGATGATGTTGACTATGTCGCAGGCTTCAGGATCAAGTGCGTCGGTGTTGGGGCTGTCCTTGGGCGCATTTATCGTCAGGTCGAGGAAATCAAGCTCCTGCGAAAAGTAGGGGTGCAATTGCCATGAAGCCGCATTCTGCGCAGTTATTCCGTGTACCGTGATATCCCTGCACCTGTTGAAGAACAGAAGTCTGGGACGTCCCACCTCACGGTCCTTTACGTTTACCCACCAGCTGCTGTTCTGGGCGTTGCCGTCAACGGTACCTCTGCCCACTATCCTGATGTCCTCGGCATACTCCGCAAACAGCAAAGCCTGATGCATGGTGACAACGTTGCCCTCCCATGTACCGAAAGGCACCGGCTCGCCTGTTTCCATATCGGTAAGCTCTCCCGGAATTACCGGATAGCGCTTTTCGTCTGTGTTTCCCAGCAGGACTGCGTTCTCCGCAAGCTCCAGCGTGATGTGGCTCTTGAGGTTGATGGGCGCAATGCTGTACACGCCGTCGGGAATAAAGAGGCGCCCTCCCACAGGCAGACAGTTTATTGCCGTCTGTATGCTTACGGTATCGTCCGTCTTTCCGTCGCCCACCGCTCCGAAATCCTTCACGTTCACGGCGCAGGTCTCCTTTGCCGTTCTGAAGGTGAGCGGCTCCTGCCCTGAGACTTCGACGGTGTACTCACTGTCAGGCTTCAGACGGAACAGCGAAAAAACATTGGTGTTTCCGGAAAAAACCTTTTCTCCGTTCAGCGTTACCGAATATTCGCTTTCGCTGTAATAAGCGGAGGCGCTCTCCAGCTCAAAGCAGGCGCAAACGGAACCGATAAATAATGTAGTGAGCATAAATACTCCTTATTTCTTGCCGCCCGAGATATTTGCTCCGGCGTCACGGAAAATTTTGATAAAGGTATGCTTGATCTTGATAAGCAGCATATCGAAGCCCATGTAGAGCAGTCCGAACAAAATCGGTTCAACGCCCAGCATCGCCTCGGCTTCCCCTGCGCCCGCATTTGCATCGACTCCAAGGAGCGTATTGACGGCGTAGTAGGTCTGAAAAACGCAGTACAGCACCAAGCCCGAATAGAGCACGTTGATGAAGATAGACCAGAATTTCCGCACGGTCACCATCTTCCACTTGTCAAACTCGCCATCGGTAGGCTCCAAAAAACGCAAAGCCCTGTTCACCAGAAGGTCGTTTGCAGCTCCGAGCCCTACCGCCAGCGCAAACATCAGGTCAAGACCCTGAATGTAAAGTCCCAGTCCCCACAGGAAGAAGTAACAGATGGCTCCCGAGAACCAGAATTTCACAAGCACGACCTTGAGCCATTCGGGAATGCGGAATTTGCCTCTTTTGGTATATTTCCTTATCTCTGCGTAGGATACCTCGGGGGCGTTCTTGGCGTTCACCAGCCGCTCCACGGCGTCGGTCTTGAGCTGATAGTAGCTTGCAACAGATTTTTCTTCCTGTTCTTCCTGCTGCTTCTTTTTCTTACCCATAAATAAAATTATTCCCTTACAATGAAAGCAGCAGAAGCCGAAAGGCTGCTGCGGCATTCATCAATTATTCATTATCTCCGAAATTTATTCATTATCTCCGGAAACGTTGATCGCCGCTATATTTTCGTTGCCCTCAATCTCGATGGAGGTGTTTATCTTCCTGATAAGCTTGGAGTAAAGCGGCAGGAAAATCAGCAGCACGGCTGTAGCGGCAATGAATATAACGTGCAGCGAGACGATGGTATAGGCAACTCTGATATAGTTTGAAGCTTCGTCAATAATGATCGTATTCTCGGCACGGGTGGTCGCCTCTATAATGCGCATCATATATACGGAGTCCACGAAAATCAGAAGTGCAAGCATCGCCAGCAGCACTCCCAGCATGACTTTTTTTACCTTCTGACGGCGGGGAAATGTTCTCAAAAAGACCACAAATGCTAAAATTGAGAACAGCATCGCCACAAATTCGCACTGACCCATGTTGGGGCCGTTGATCCTCGCAGTTGTATTCGCAATAGACGAAAGGTTCAGCGAATAGATAAAGAATGCCGCCACCAGAGCCAAAAGAGGAATATTCTGAGGCGAACGCTTAAGAGAGACCATGCGCTTGCGGAAAAACTCTTTAATGCCCCGACCCTGCTTTTTAGCGGTTTTCTGTTTTGCCATCTGCCGTCCCTCCTTTACTCCGATCGCATCGGTCTGATGGCATCGGTGGTATTCTTATCAAAGAAATGCTTCTTGTTAAAGGAGACCTTCACCGTGTCGCCGGGGCTGTATGTACACCAGTCACGGAATTTGCAGGTTATCTTTTGAGCGTTTCCGATGCTGCCGTTTACCAGCGTATTCTGACCCAGATTTTCATTGGAGAATACGTTCACGGTAATATTTCCGCCCTCTACCACATTTTCGGGACGAACGCCCAGAACCACCGTCTTGCCCTCATAAGCGGCAAGAATCTGCTTTTCCTCGGCGGTGAGGTCTGCCGTGAAGCCGCTGCCGATCGCCTGACCGTTTTTGATCTCCACGTCGAACAGGTTCATGGGCGGAAGTCCGATAAAGCTTGCAACAAAAATATTATTCGGAGTATCGTACAGCTCAAGGGGCGTACCTATCTGCTGAACATGACCCATGGACA
>JAFLUH010000014.1:9267-35742 GCA_022508895.1 Oscillospiraceae bacterium | reverse complement strand
TGAATAGGGCAAATTCGTTTAGCCCCAAGCCATAGAAAAATACGACCTTGCGTTATAAAACGCAGGGTCGTATTTTTGTCCTTCGGACTATCCTTAACCTGCAAAAACAGTGAATTTACGAAACATTAAAGCTGCAAAAACAAAGAACTGTACACCATGGAATGGGGCTCGCTTTAGCGAAGTGAAGAGGATAAGTAAAAGTGCCCTGAACAGAATAAATTACATTGCCCCATGACACATAATACATTTAAAAACTTGCTGAAAGGACAGATAATAATGGAGAAAAATTTGCCTTTATTCAAAAAACAAATTAAAGAGGATATAGAAATAATTAGGGAACAATGGCTTTTTTCAAATACACACCTCAATAAGGATTCGTATACTTTTAATTACTGGGTGTTGAGCCGCATATATAGCATAGACGAGGAATTAATATCAGATAATGTAACGGAATATAATGATAAAGGAATAGATTGCTTTGTCCACTACGAAGAAAGCAAAGAGTTGTTTATCATACAAAATAAGTATTATGATGATAATACTAAAGTTACGAGAAATGAAGTATCAGATTTTCTCGAATCACCACTAAGTATGCTAAGCAACAATTGTTACCGTAAAAATGCATATTTACAAGATATATATAACAAAGCAAAAGATGACCCAGAATATAAAATATATATGCACTTTTTTTGCATCAAATAACAATAAAAGTGACGATATCGATGAGCTGATTAAAGCATTTAACGCTGATAGACATGTTGAAAACTGTTTAGTTAGTGCAGAATATTATGGACTTGAAAACATTTATGAGTTATATTATGGCAAAAACTATCGTGAGGATGTTAAATTCACCTATCCTCTTGGCACTATAAATAAAGGTACATTTGCTTCATTGAGAGAGGAGTATGGCATCGAGGGAATGTACGAAGCATATTACATTGTTACGCCTGTCTATGAGATTTATAAGATGCTGATTGAGGCAAACGAAAAAAATACCCTATATTTGAGAAAAATATCAGAGAATATTTAGGAAATAATGTTGTTAATAACGGAATCATTAGCACTCTCAGGCATGAAACAGAGCGCAAAAATTTTATGTATTATAACAATGGCATAACTGTAATATGTAATAAAATAGACAGTTCATGTATTGATACAAGCAATAACAGAAGAATAATTCCATTAGTAAATCCGCAGATTGTAAATGGTTGCCAAACTGTAAGCTCTATAAAAACAGTTCTTGAAAATTACGTAGGCGACGTTGAAAGTGCATACAAAAATGTATATGTTATGGTAAAAGCTTTGGTTATTGACAATCCCAATGAAGGGAGAAACAAAAATTTTTATAATAATGTTGTCAAATTTACCAACAAACAAACTGCTATTTCTGAAAAAGCCTTTACATCAAAAGAGTTTGATGTTTTTTATAGATTACATGATGAATTTGAAAAAAGAGGATTTTGGCTGGCTGTTAAGCCCAGCGATGCAAATAAATTTAGCGAACTGCCATTGACCAAAAAAAGCGAGATGCTCACTCGGGCAAAAAAAGAAATAGACATCATAAGATTTGATTTGTCTGTTTCAAATATTTGTATACCGCTTGAAAAATTACTTCAAGTTTTTATTGCGTTTGTAAAAAATGGATATATGGCTTTTACTAAGAAAAATTTAGTCTTAGCACAAGGAAAAGAAATATTTGATTTGTATTGTTCAAATATACATTCATATCTCACCGTTGAAAATATGATAAAGATTTATTATGTATATAATGTATATAAACGTGCCGAGTATGAACAGAAGAAAAGCGAAGACAAGCGCACACCAATACCATATTACATAATTGGCTTTATGGGTTCTCTTATAGGCGAAAAAAATAGTGATAATATTCAAAAAGCTTTAAATTCTATTTTTTCAAGCAAAGAATGCTTTGAGGAAAACTATAGGTATCTTTCTAATATATGTAAATTTTATAGAATGAACTATGAGAGAGACCATAAAAACGATGGTAGTGGTGAGTATAATATAATGATTAAACGTCCTATTGATGAAAGTGCTTTACATTTTTCAATTGAAACTGCAGAAGGAATCAATGAATGGGTTTACGTAAAAAAATGGAGAAGCGCCAATATATAATATATAGCTTTTATAATTAAAAATGGGCAAAGCGCAAAAGCTTTGCCCATTTTTGATGCAAAAGCTCACAGATCCGCCCCATGATACTCCGACCCGCCCAACGCCAGCACCAATATAAACACCGGCTGGAGCAGCAGCAGACCCAGGGTAAACGGCACCCCGTGCCTGAAGGCTCTGGACAGCTTGTGGGTGAAGGCAATGTACATTATCAGCGTAGCTGCGCTTGCCAGCATTATCAGCCACATCAGTATGAAGGTAAGCTCCGCAAAAAGGCTTGCCAGCGTTATAAATACCGCGTCCGCAGAGGCGATTATCACTGCGGCGGCAAACATCGACGGCTTCCACGCCAGCTTGAATGCGGTGTACTGGGCAAGTACGGGGACAAAGCATTTCCAGCCCTGCTGCCCTGCCTTGATGAAAATTTTGCGGTAGGCGATCATCTGGATAATTATGTAAACGGCGGCGATGACGGATATGGTTATTGCCGCCGATGTGAACGCCTCGTTAAGCTCGTTGGGCATGAGCAAGTCCCTCCTGAGATATTTGTAAGCTTTGCTTCGGGAACAGTATAGCACAAAAATGGCAGATTGGCAACTCCCTGCAAAAATATTTGTTTTGCTTTTTTTCTTTTCAGGTGCTACAATAAAATTGGAAAAAAGTGTGACTCTTTGATGGATTTTCCTGTCTTTACGGGTGAAGGGGAAAATTTTCCCTCAGCGCCGGCGAAATACCAAAAAGGGAGAAAAAAATGGAAGATAAGGATATAATCAGGCTTTACTTCGAGCGCTCAGAAAAAGCCATAAGCGAGACCGCACTCAGGTACGGCGCCCTCCTGTCCCATATCGCTTTCGGGATACTGCGCAGCAGAGAGGACGCTGAGGAGTGCGTCAACGATACATATATGCGAGCGTGGAACAGCATACCTCCCAGTCAGCCCAAGCGGCTCTCCGCCTTTCTCGGGAAAATAACCCGCAATCTGTCATTGAACAGGTATGAGCGGGTGAAGGCAAAAAAGCGGGGCGGCGGCAGCAAGGAGGTCGCTCTGGAGGAGCTGGAGGAGTGCCTTCCTGCAGCAGGCGACCTGCAGCGCGAGGTGGAGGACGCAGAGCTTGCAGAGCTGATAAACGGATTTCTTGACAGGCTTAAAAAAGAAAGCAGGATAATCTTCATGCGCAGATACTGGTACTTCTGCACCGTAAGCGAGATAGCAGAGGATATGAGTATCGGCGAAAGCAAGGTGAAGATGTCACTGCTCAGAACACGAAAAAAGCTGAAGCAATATCTGGAGAAGCAAGGAGTTGCACTATGAAAAGCGAAAGAATAATCAACGCTCTGGGCAGAGCGGACGATAAATATGTGGCGGAAGCGGCGCCCGAAAGACTGAAAAAAGCCGCCGCAGCCGAGGAAGCACAGGGGAGCGCCGTGACATACGTTCCAAGAAGAAGGCGTTGGGGCGGGCGTATCGCTGCGGCAGCAGGCGCCTGCGCCGCCGTGGGAGGATTGGTGGCGTGGGGCGCTCTGGGCGGTATCGGCGGTCTCATCGAGGGTCCCGTGGATATCAGCACGCCCCCAGGTATGGGCAGTCCGACCGAGAACAGCGTGGGCAGCGGTACGCAGGACGATCCCCCCGAATCAAACGAGTATCAGACAGTCTGGCTGGCAAGAGAGGAACTGTACAGCAATCCCCTCAGCAGACCCTATGCTCCCAGAGTGTACCCCGAGGGCTTCACCCTTGAAAGCGCCATGTACAAGGTCCTTGAGGAAGGAGGACATCGGGAATTTCTCGACCTGTACATCTCCAACGACAATTTCCGCGGCTATGTGGAAAATCCCAATCTGATATTCTTCAGAGTGAGCTTTGACGGCATCAGCTCCACCGTGCTCAGCAACAGCCGCCCCGAATACGATATTGCCACTCTCACCGTAAAGGATATCGAGGAGCGGCTGAAAACGGACAGGGGGATAAACCTCAGCTGCGGGGAAAACGTCATCGTCTGCCTTACCGTGGATAATGCCGAGACTATCTCCGCCGAGGAGCTGTACAAGATGATAATGTCCATGCCCGCTTCGGGAAATTTTGCCGCTTCTGGGATAAAGACAGGTGAGCTGCCTGACGGTATCACCACCGACAATGCGCCCGTGGTGGACTGCAATGAATATTACGATATAAAGAGATATGCCATAAGCGAGGAGCTGTTGGATCAGGGCAGCGGCGACTATGTATGCGGGTTTGACGGCGAATACGCTTATATAAGAAAGGGCTTCAGAGAAGGCGATATCTACGACATAAACAGTCCTTTGGGCAGCTCTTTGGTACGGTACGACCTGACCACAGGGGAAAGCAGTACGCTGGTATCGGGAATAGGCTCCTACTACTTCTTTATCTGCGCAGACAGCGAAAACCTTTACTACGGCAGGCATTTGCTCACGTCGGATAACCGACCTGAAAAAACGGAAATAAGCATACTCAGCTTCACCACGGGAGAGATCATCACTCCCATAACGCTGGGGGCGAATACGATGAACTATACGCTTCCCGTGGTCGAAAACAACGAGATATGGATCGCAGCGGAGTATGAGGGCAAAAACGCCGTAATAAGGCTTGACATGAGCTGCGCAAACGAGAAGAACGGAAGCTTCGGCAATTATATCAAAGTCCTCGAAGCCGTGGATTCCGTGGAGTACATGACGCCTTACAAGGGCGGTATCCTCTTTGAAGCAGGCAAGTCAGACGCAGAGGGAAAGCGGAACGTTTACTTCTG
This sequence comes from Oscillospiraceae bacterium, assembly GCA_022508895.1. Taxonomy (GTDB): domain Bacteria; phylum Bacillota; class Clostridia; order Oscillospirales; family Ruminococcaceae; genus Ruminiclostridium_E. Next base: position 30,847 of record JAFLUH010000014.1, on the reverse strand, counting down.
GGACGGCGAAAACGAGCCTTATACGCTCCTCACCACTACAAAGAATGTTTTCACCGTGGACGATGCAGTCCTGTACACCGAAACGGTACCCTTCAGCCCGGACAATATATGCTCCTTTGTTGGAGTATACGGTCTGTCCGACGGCTCCGACTCGCCCTCCGCCGATTACCTTGCGGAATGCAGTCTCCCCTACTTCAGTGAGAGATCGTGGGCAGAGCCCTCAGACGGAATGGTCGAGGTGTCAGGAAACGGTATCATCTATGACGCAAGGAATGGCTGGTTCACTCAGATACAAAGCAGCAGCGACTACAGGATACTGGGGAAGCCTGTGGGCGGCGGCGGTGCGCTGCTGATGTTCGAGCAGGACGACAGCGAGGAGCCGACATTCGACAACTACTATTCCTACTATCCCTACAAGGTAACGGCTATATACGTCGTTAAACGCAAATAACCGACCTGCGAAAATAAAAGGAACGGGCTTGAAAACCCGTTCCTTTTAGTTATTCCGCAACATTGTTCTTAGTTTTGCCGTCAAGAAACGCCGCTATATTGTCCTCGACTATACCCATAAGCCTTTGCCGCGTCTCCAGTCCCGCCCATGCGATATGGGGGGTTATCACGCAGTTTTTCGCCCTGTACAAAGGGCAGTCCTCACGCATCGGCTCCGTTTGCAGCACGTCGGTGCCCATGCCTGCAAGCTTGCCGCTGTTCAGGGCGGCTGCGGCGGCGTTCTCGTCCACCACTGCGCCTCTTGCGGTGTTTATCAGGTAGGCGCCGTCCTTCATCAGCGCAATGGTTTCTGCGTTTATCAGGTTCTCGGAGTCCCTGTTCAGCGGGCAGTGGAGCGATACTATATCGCTGCTTTGCAGCAGGGTCTTCAGGTCGGTGAAGGTCACGCCCCGGGCAGACTTGGGAGAGCGGTTGAAGGCAAGGACGTTCATGCCGAAGGCAAGGGCTATTTCAGCCACCTTTGCTCCTATGCTGCCAAAGCCGATTATGCCGACGGTTTTGCCTTTCAGCTCCATTAAGGGTATGGGAAAATAACTGAAGGTGCGGCTTTTTATCCAGTCGCCCCTGTCCACTAAATTGCGGTAGTCACGGACACGGTTGGCAAGCTCCAGTATCATGGCAAAGGTGAGCTGGGCTACCGAATCGGTGGAGTAGGAGGGGGCGTTGCAGACGGCAATTCCCCGCTCCCTGCAGTATTCGGTGTCGATGTTGTTGTAGCCTGTGGCGAAAAGACCGATGTATTTCAGGTTATTTGCGTTTTGCAGGTTACTGCGGTCAAGCCTTGTCTTGTTGCAGAGGACTATGTCTGCGTCGGCTATGCGGGCGGGCGTCTCCTCATAGGTCGTCAGGTCATAGACCTGTACCTCGCCGAATTTTTGCAGGGCGTCGTAATTCAGGTCGCCGCCGCTGACGGTTGACCAGTCTGTTATCACTATCTTCATTGTGCTGTCCTTTCCGCTTTTTCAAGCTGCTCTTTGTATATGCTGTCGTTCTTCCCCCCGAAATCGTCCAGCCACTTGGGGTCTATCAGCAGCAGCACCCCCGCCGCCACGATAAAAATGCTGATAAACTGGGAGGTGGACAGGGAGAAAATGCTGCCTCGGATAACGTCGCCCCTGAAATACTCCAAAACAAAGCGCATCACGCCGTAGCAGGCGAGGTAAAGCCCCGAGGTGAGCCAGCGGCGGGAGGTGCGGCGGTAGACGGTGAACAGTATCGCCCACAGTACGATGTTCAGAAAGGCTTCTATCAGCTGCACGGGCAGCAGCTCCGCTCCTGCGGGGGCTTTGCCTAAGTTGCCTTCGGGAAAGGTCACTGCAAGTATGCCGTGATACTCGGTGCCAAAGCAGCAGCCCGCTAAAAAGCAGCCCACTCTGCCGAAGGCGTGGAACAGGGGCACTCCCACAAAGGCTGAATCAAGCATGGTGCTGACGGGAGCCTTAAAGTGCAGGACATACCGCAAAGCGCCCAGAAGTGCGCCGATAAGCCCGCCGTAAAACACCAGACCGCCGCCCGCTATCAGCAGCAGCCAGTACCTCATATTGTCCCAAAAGCTGAGCTGCGGCAGCCAATACACCTCCACCGAGGTCAGCAGGTACAGCAGCTTTGCGCCGATAATTGCGCCGATAAAGGCGTACAGCAGCATATAGAAAACGTCGTAGGTCTTTATCTGCGGCGTCTTTTTGCAAAAGCGGCACTGCAAAACACAAAAAACGGTTATTGCCGCCGCGCCTGCAGCCGAAAGGACAGCGTACATGGGTATATCAACGCCGAATAAATTTATGTAGGGAAGCATTTTGTTTCTCCAAATAAAATCAGCCCGACTGCGGGCTGACAGTTAAAAAAGGAGTCGAATGTTTTGGGACAGGTCATGCAGAGATGCTGTACCGAAGGGGCCGTAATCAAAGCTGCTTGCTGCGGCGATACCTATGCAGATGCAGGCTATGCAGGAAACGAATACGATGCAGCTGAGACACGCACCGATAATGCTCAGCACAAGCCCCGCAGTCTGCGTACCGGTGGTATTGCCCTTCTTTTTGGCGTTTACCGCCAGCACTATACCCACTATGCCTATCACCATGCCCACAAGCGCAAGGAAGGTGGTCCAGCCGAACATGATACTCAGCACAAGAGAGGTTATGCCGCATACCAAAGAGCCGGAGGCAAGACCCTGTCCGGGCTGAGGTCCCTGCGGGGAAGCGGGCGGATAACCGTTGTTCTGCCAGTTGTTATTGTAATCGTTATTCATTTTGTTCCCTCCGTCAGGTGTTTATTTATATATATGAAAGTGCAATAAGAAGCACGTTTACCAGCGTACCGCCCACTATGCCGATTATGCCCAGCACCATGCCCGCAGTGGCTTTGCCGCCGACGTAGCCCAGCTTCTTTGCGCTGCTTGCCTGTACGATGGCAATAATGCCCAGTATAAAGCCGAAAACGAACAGCGAAATGATACCGCAGATAAGAGCGCCTGTGGCGGCGCTTTCACCGGGGTGTCTGTAGGGCTGACCGTAGGGCTGCTGATAGTTATAATATTGCTGATAACCGTACTGGGGATAGCCGTTTTGCGGGTAGCCGTTCTGGGGATATCCGTTCTGGGGGTAACCGCTTTGCGGGTAGCCGTTGTCGGGGTAACCGTTCTGCTGATTATTGTTGTAATCGTTATCCATTTTCTTCCCTCCCAAAGTGTGATATGTGTGACTATTTCACCATTTATCGTCTATACTGTCGATCTCAGCTTCAGTCGTGGTAGGAATAGCTCCCCGTTGGGGGCTTCGAGCTGAAATAACCGATTATTCCCGCTCCCGAGGCTTTGGCGGTGATAAGTCTGTCCCCCGTCACGGCGACCACGACGCCGTTATCCGCTAAGGCAAATATGGGAGAGGAACGTCTGTCGTATTCGCTTATGCTGCCGCCGAAGGAGAGACTGCCCTGCTGGGTCAGAGTGCATATAACAAACCGTTCCACCTCGGAAACGCCGTCGAAGTACACCACGGGGATAACCAGGATACCGTCTTCGGGACTGGCTCCCAGCACGGTGATATCCGCCTCGGCAGGGCTGGAGAGGTACTCGTCAAGAGCCTGATCCGCCACTGTTGCGGAGCTTATCTCCAATGACGACAGCTCCGTCATGGCGCCGTCCAGAGATACTGCGGTGACTGCCAGACCCGTGCGCTTGTTTGCGTCGCCCAGAGCGTCTATCCTTATTCCTACGGTGTCGCTCCACCTGTATATTATGTCGTCGGTTACCTTTGCCGTGCTGACGGTCATAGGCTCGTTTTCGCCGTCTATTCCGTACATGGTGCCCGTCTCGGTAATGAGATAAGTCTCGTTTCCGTTGAAGCAGGTCGCCAAGGGCGCTTCGCCGTTGCCTAAATTCTGCACCTCGGTGATAGCGTTCAGCTCGTTATCCAGCACTATCAGCGCCGCTGCGCCCTCGTCAAGATAGGTGACTCTTATCTCCTCCCGAGCCGTTCCCACTGCCGAAAATCCTCCCACGGCTCCGGGAAGTACGCAGTAGCCGTTTTCGGTCACATCGCCGCTGACGCTGTATCTCACCAGCAGCTTATCCTGTCCGATGAACAGGTCATTGCCGCTTCGTGAAACAAGCTGCCCTGAGCCTCCCGCAACGGCTGCGCTGCTGCAGACGCCAAGCTCCGTGTCAAGGGAGAAGACCGTCACAAAGCCGCTGTGTCCTGCATCGTCGGGCACAAATACATTCTCCGCCTGACACAGCTTTCTGTTGTCGGAGACTTCAACATAGGGCGTGAAGACATAGGGCATGAAGGAGTGAGGCTCCTGCGCCGCTGCGCCCTCGGGTATGCTCTCGCTTGTGACTGCAACTATGCGGCTGCCCTCGGTCCAAAGCCGGGCAAGGGCGCCTGAAAAACCGAACAGGCTGATATTGCTGCTTTCGGGCTTCTCCTTGTCCAGCAGCTCTATCACCGTCTCGGGACGCTGAACGGTGCTGCTTGCCACCGTCTCCACGTCCTCCTCCGTTTCGGGAGGGATAGTGTAGGTGAAGTCGTAAGCTATGCCCTCAAAGGAGGTCACTACCGCAGCGCCGCCGTTCAGCTCCAGCAGTCCCAGTATGCGTATGCCGTCGCCGTATTCCCTTGCGGCAAGCTGCTCAAGCTGCCCTCCTATCCTCTCGAAAATGTAGAGGGTGTTGTCGATAATATAAAGCAGGCGGCTGTCGGTGATTATGGAGGAGACCAGCGGGCTTTCCTCTGTAACACCGCCTGCGGCGTAGCTTCTGTTTTCGGCAAAGGCGGGGGCAGTCGGGGGAGGAAGCTCGCTCAGCACCTCAAATATTCCCGCTGCGTCCAAATCAAGCCCCTGCGTCTCCGCCTTGTATATGGGCAGCAGCGAGCCGGTCAGGAGCCAGCGCAGACCAAAGCTGAGGGCAATAAGGAAAACCGCCGCGATCGAGCTGACGATAAACATGACCTTATTGCTCTTAGGCTTGCCCTCGCCGTCCTCCTCATCGTCATAGCCGTCGCTGAGCTCAGCGTCCTCAGGCTCGTCGTTTTCCTCACCGTCGGGCTGCTCTTTGCGGTCAAACAGGTTCGGAATGGGATAACGGGGAGTTTTCCGCTTCTCCTGTACAGGCTCCGCTTCCTCGGACGTCTCCTGCGGTCCGGCAGGCTTTGGCGCAGGGGCGGGCTTCTCGTCCTCCCAGACCTGTATCGGCGTGGGGACGGGCTTGGGAGCGGGGGAAATGTCGGGCTTTGTCACGGGAGCAGGCTCCGGTGCGGGAGCAGGCTTCGCCGTGCCCAGCTTGGCTTTTGCCTCCTCTTTAAGGTCGGCGGCACGATGTACCGCAATTATCAGCTTCTCATAGTCGGAGGAGGTCAGCGGCGATTCCTCAAGTATCTCTACCAGACGTTTTACCGTAAGGTCGGGGTTGCTCTCTATCTCCTGAAACGCCTTGTTGCTTATCTTGGAGTTGCCCAGCAGACTGAGGAACTCGCTGCCCGTCAGATGGTGGTATCTCACTACCTTTATGAAAGCGGATGCGTTTATCACAGGCTCGGCAGACCTATCGGCAGCAGGCTCCGAAGTCGGCGTCGGAGCTTGCTCATATATAGTCTCCGTCTCGGGTCCAAGCTCAGGCTTCGGGGCGGTCACGGGTCTCTGCACGGGCAGCGAGGCAGGCTCCTGCTTCGGCACAGGCGCAGGCGCAGACACGGGCCTGGGCAGGGGCGCAGTTACGGGCTTGCTGGGTATGGGCACCGTCACCGAGATGTCCATGGTGCCCGTCTTGTCCTGCGGAGGCTCCTCCTCGGTCTCCACCGCTTTTTTGGGCTGAGTGCGGGGCTGAAGTCCCGCCGCTATCTGATCGGGGAAAAGCTCCCAGGGGAAAGACGTTTCCTCGAAATATCCGTTCAGTACAGATTTAAGATCCATCTGATTTCTCCGATTTCTTGTTCTTGTTTATGCTACAGGCTGGCAATGAGCTTGTTTTGTCCGCTTTCCAGCTTTTTTGTCACCACGTCAAGGGCAAGCCCCGTAAGAGCCGATATTTCTTCCGCCTCACGGTCGAACACCGACCACACCATCACGGTCAGCCGCTCTGCGTCGGTAAGGCGGAGCATCTGAGAGCGGATAAACGACGGGAAAGGCTCGTAGGTGGGAGAGGATTTTTTGTACTCCCTGAAGCGGGAAACCACCAGCTCGCAGGTCTTTTTCAGCATAAGCTCTTTCAGCTGGCTCTCGTCTGTGCAGCTCTCTGCGTTGTCGTAGGCGTAGTGCGCCGCCTCGGTGACTGCCTTCGCCGCCTCCTCTGAGCTTGCAAGGGAGTAGTAAGCCACATAGTATATTTTTTCGCAGACACTTCCGTATATCTTGGAAAATGCGGTGATGTCGCCTCTTTTTGCCTCGTCAAAAATTCTTGACATACGAATATTCACTCCTTACGGGCGTTTGTTCCATAATCATCTTTTATCATAACACAAAACGGAAAAAAAATAAAGGGTTTTGCCGAAAAAAAGAAAAAAAGGATACCCGACATAAATCGGGTACCCATTAAGTATCGCAAAATCTATACGCTTATGCCTGAGGTGCACCTACGGGGCAGGCACCTGCGCATGCGCCGCAGTCGATGCAGGTATCAGCGTTGATAACGTACTTGCCGTCGCCCTCGGAAATAGCGTTTACGGGGCAGCCGTCTGCACAAGCACCGCAAGCGATGCAGTCGTCGTTGATGGTGTAAGCCATTTTTAGCTCCTCCTTTGAAGTTTTGTTATAATCATTGTAACACCTGTCAGGGTAAAAGTCAAGCAAAATCGAAGGGTGACGAAAAAAATTTTACTTGACAAGTGTCTGGAAATTCTCGGACATTCTCTTATGCAGAGCCTCCGCCTCCTCCATGGTGCCGCCCACTGCGGTGTAGTACACCTTCAGCTTGGGCTCGGTGCCGCTGGGACGGATTATGGTCTTGTTGCCGCCCTCTAAATAAAGGGAGATAACGTTTGATTTGGGCAGGTCTATGTGCTCCTTTGCGCCTGTGGCAAGGTCGGTCTTTTCGCTTGCCTGATAGTCGGCAAAGCCGATGACCTTGCAGCCCGCTATTTCCTTGGGGTAGTCGGTGCGGAATTTGTCCATTATGTCGGACATCTTCTGCATTCCGCTGGCTCCCTCAAAGGTGAAGGTGTCCAGCTTGTTGCAGTAGAAGCCGTACTCCTCGTACATTTCCCTGCGCACCTGTATCAGGCTCTTGCCCTGTGCACGGTAGAACGCCGCCATCTCGCATATCAGCATGGAGGCGACGACTGCGTCCTTGTCCCTTACATAGCCGCCTGCAAGATAGCCATAGCTCTCCTCGAAGCCGAATATGTATCTGTCCTGCTGACCTTTCTTTTCAAGGAAGCCTATCTGCTCGCCGATGAACTTGAAGCCTGTCAGCACCTCTACCATCTCAACGCCGTACTTCTCGGCTATCTTGCCGATGATGTCGGTGGTAACTATGGTCTTTACCGTCAGGGGGTTTGCGGGCATGGTACCAAGCGCCTTGCGCTCTCTTGCGACGTATTCGAGAAGCAGCGCTCCTACCTCGTTGCCGCTGAACAGGGCGTACTTGTCGCCGTCGGGAACGGCGATGCCCACACGGTCGCAGTCGGGGTCGGTAGCTAACAGCAGGTCGGGCTTCTCCTTGTCGCAGAGACGTAAGCCAAGCTCCAGCGCCTCACGGATCTCGGGGTTGGGGTAGGGGCAGGTGGAGAAGGTGCCGTCGGGATTCTCCTGCTCGGGGACTACCACAACGTCCTTTATGCCTATCTCCTTGAGTATGCGGCGAACGGGCTTGTTGCCTGTGCCGTTGAGAGGGGTGTAGACTACCTTCAGACCTGCGCTTTCGCAAATCTCGGGGTGGAGGGACTGCTTGCGGACCTCGGCGATATATGCGTCGATGGTGTCCTGTCCGATGTAGCTGATAAGCCCTTCCTTTACCGCCGTGTCAAAGTCCTTGGTGGTAACTCCCTTGAAAACGTCGGTCTTGTTGATGTAGCTGAGTATCTCGTCTGCCGCTTCGTTGGTCACCTGACAGCCGTCGCTGCCGTAAACCTTGTAGCCGTTGTACTTGGCGGGGTTGTGGCTTGCGGTCACCATTACGCCTGCCTTGCAGTTCAGCGCACGGACCGCCCATGACAGCATGGGAGTGGGCATAAGCTCGGAATAGATATGTACCTTGATGCCGTTGCCTGCGAAAACCTCTGCGGTGCTGCGGGCAAAGCGGTCGGACTTTATGCGGCTGTCGTAGCTCACCGCAACGCTGCCGCCGCCGTGTGCCTTTATGTAGGTCGCAAGACCCTGAGTGACCTTGTTGACGGTGTAGATGTTCATGCGGTTGGTGCCTGCTCCTATAACGCCTCTCAGTCCGCCTGTGCCGAATTCCAGCTCACGGTAGAAGCGGTCGGATATCTCCTCCTCTTTCCCCGCTATTTCCTCCAGCTCCTTTTTCAGGTCGGGGTCGGCGGTCGCATTTTCCAGCCACAGGGTGTAAAGCTCGCTTGTGTTCATGGTGATCAGTCCTTTCGTTTTTATTTGAAGTGCAATTTTTACCTGAAACAAGTATACCACAAACCCCACAAAAATGCAACAGAAAAGAACGGTTTTTGTTACTTAAAATAACACTTTTTGTTAAGTAAAAATCAACTAACAGGACATTGCTTTTTTGTGTGTTATTCCGATTGACAGGGGATTTTAAACTCCGTTATAATAGGAAAAAATGCACCGAAAGGAAAAAACACATGAGCGTAAAAATCATCGGCGGGCAGTCCATACCCAATATGCCGTGGCAGGACAAGCCCGCAGGCTGCAATGACGTTATCTGGCGCTGCGACGCCAACCCCATCATTCCCCGTGACCTGCTGCCTGCCGGCAATTCCATCTTCAACAGCGCCGTTGTCCCCTTTGAGGGCAGGTTCGCAGGGGTGTTCCGTGTGGACGACAGGGAGCGCAATATGAATATACACGCAGGCTTCTCCGAGGACGGCATACACTGGGATATCCAGCCGCAAAGGATAGAGTGGATAAACGACGACCCCGAGACTGAGGCTGCCAATCCGTGGCAGTACGGCTACGACCCCCGCTGCGTGTGGATAGAGGACAGATACTGGATAACATGGTGCAACGCCTACGGCTGGAAGCCCACCATCGGCGTGGGCTGGACGAAGGATTTCAGGGAGTTCCATCAGCGCGAGAACGCATTCCTGCCCTTTAACAGAAACGGCGTGCTGTTCCCCCGCAAAATAAACGGCAAATACGTTATGTTCAGCCGCCCCTCCGACAGCGGACACACTCCCTTCGGCGATATGTATCTGTCTCAGTCCCCCGATATGCACTACTGGGGCGACCACAGGCACGTCATGGCTCCCGACAGGGGCTGGGAATCCAAGAAAATAGGCGCAGGACCCATTCCCATCGAGACGGACGAGGGCTGGCTGGTGTTCTACCACGGCGTTCTGGAAAGCTGCAACGGGTTCGTTTACAGCTTCGGCGCCTGCATTCTGGATACGGACAAGCCCTGGATAGTCAAGGCAAGATGTAAGGAGTACCTGCTTAATCCCCGTGAGCTTTACGAGTGCGTGGGAGACGTGCAGAACGTTGTCTTCCCCTGCGCTGCGCTGTGCGATAAGGATACGGGGCGTATCGCCGTCTACTACGGCTGCGCCGATACCTGCGTGGGGCTGGCGTTCACTACCGCCGACGACGTGGTCGGTCACGTCAAGAAGCATTCCTCCGTCTGATAGTTCTCATATCAGGGCTGCGCCGCAATGGCGCAGCTTTTTTATTTGCCGCTCCGTGTTGACGAGGGTCGAAAATTGTGATATACTGTAATTTAAGACAAATTTTTATGAACCTTACCCGTTTCGGATATAATAGCTCTGTAACATACGCAGGATAACGACGAAAGGAGCATGGGTATGAGCGACAGCAGAACGGACATGCCGATGGAGGAATACAGGGACCGCAGGCTCTGGGAGTGGCAGAAGCTGGAGGGCGGCGGCGCAGTGATAGTCGGCTATAACGGCGAGCAAAGCGACATTTTTGTTCCTGAAAGGATAGACGGACATTCCGTTAAGGTGATAGGCAGACTGGCAAAGATAAACGGAAGAAATACCGCCGTCCGCTCGGTGACTCTGCCCGATACCGTGGAGGAGATAGCAAGGGACGCATTCGGCGGCATGGACGTGCTGGAGGACGTGTTTCTGTCAAAATCACTGAAATATATCGGTCATTCCGCATTCAGGGAATGCAGCAGACTGGTGAGCGTGGATTTCCCCGACACTCTGGAGGAGATAGACGACTGCGCCTTTGAGGGCTGTACGAGCCTCAGAAGCGCATTATTGCCTGACTCGCTGAAGATACTGGGCGACGGGGCGTTCTGCAACTGTACGAGCCTTGAGGAGGTCCGTGTCCCCGAGTCCCTGGAGTATATGGGCAGGGCGTTTTGCGACTGCAAAAGGCTGGAGGACGAGGACGGCTTCGTGATAGTGGGCGGCGTGCTGTACAACTACTACGGCTATCAGCCCGAGGTGGTGATACCCGAGGGAGTCAAGGTGATAGACGACTATGTGTTCAGCGGAAACAAGCGCATGATGTATGTGGAGCTGCCCAGCACCCTGATACAGATAGGCAGGTACGCCTTTGACGGCGCCGCAAACCTGCACAGCCTGACATTGCCCGAGAACCTTGAAAAGATAGGAGTCTGCGCCTTCCGTGACTGCAGGATACTGGAAAGCGTAAATATACCGCCAAGGCTGTATCAGCTCTCGGAGTGCGCTTTTAAGGGCTGTTACAGGCTTGCGGACAGAGAGGGCTTTATAGTCGTGGGCGGCGTGCTGTTCGATTATATCGGGAACAGGACAGACGTTACCGTTCCCGACTGGGTGGTACGGATATCCGACGATGTGTTCGAGGGGCGCAGCGACATTACCTCGGTAAGACTGCCGCCCGCCGTTCAGGGAACCAGCCACTACACCTTCAGAGGCTGCAAGGGACTTGCGGACAAGGACGGCTATATCGTCGTCGGCGGAACGCTGTACGATTATATAGGCGAGGAGGCGTTCCTTGTCATACCCGAGGGAGTAAGGGAAATCAAAGATATGGCGATACCCAAGGACAGGGTGGCTTCCGTAAAGCTGCCCGAATCGCTGCAAAGGGTGGACGGCTTCACCTTCAGCGGCTGCCACAGGCTGGCGGACAACAACGGATTTATCGTCATGAACGGCGTGCTGTACGGTTACATGGGGTATTCCTACGACGTCAACGTTCCCTACGGGGTCAAGGAGATAAACGACGACGCATTCAATTCCTGCAAAAATATCCGCAGCGTCAGTCTGCCTGATACGGTGAAAAGGATAGGAAACGGCGCATTTTATGACTGCGTCAGGCTGGAAAGGATAAATTTGGAGCAGGTGGCTCAGATAGGCTATGAGGCGTTTCGGGGCTGCATCAGGCTGAAGGGCGTCGAGCCTGCTCACGGCGCCTCTGTCAGCGATACCGCCTTCACCGACTGCGACGCAATGGCGGACGAAAACGGATTCGTGATACTGAACGGGGTGCTGTACGATTACATTCCGAAGGAGCTGCCCGAGACGGTGACGGTGCCGAACGGCGTGAAGTCTGTCGGGGAAAAGCTCACCGACAGCCGTCTGCTGAAGGTGTTCCCCTACGGAGTGCCGAAGCGGCCTGAGCACCCTCTCTGGAGGTGCGGGCTTATCCGTGCAAAGAAGGGCTCCTGCGTGCTGCAGCTTGCACGGGAAAAGGGCGTGGCGGTTGAGGAAGCGTGAAAACAGTTGGAAGCTGACACGCAAACACATGGCTTCGCTTTGCGAAGTCACAGCGTAAAAAGTAAGGCTTTGCTTTTACGGCTGCCTTTGACTGTTATAACGGAGCTTGTAAAGGCTCCGTTTTTTTGTGCGATTTACATTGACTTATCGTAATTAAAATGTTATAATCATATTGTATTATTATGTAACCGAAATAATGGGGAAATTTATGCAAAACACTAAGGAAAAGGGGAAGGGCTTTGCCGCTGCGCCGTTGGTGCTGGGCGGCGGGGAGATCGCAGTGCTGTTCCTGCCGGTTATCTTTCTGACGGTGCCGCTTCTGAGGCTGGCGGACAGCGAAACGCTTATCGGGCTGATAACGGTGCTGCCGCCTGTTATCGCCGCCGTTCTGGGCTGCATTGTGATGCTTGACCGCTCCGCAAGGCAGGCGATGCTGAAATGGATATTTTCCCTGCCCTTTTCGGCGCTGTTCTGGGTGTATTTCATAAATTCACGGTTTCTGATAAGAATGTACAACTTCGTTGACCCCTCATTCGGGGACGGCTGGGCGGGAGACGGCGCAGGAATAATGCTTGTCCTCAGCACGGCGCTTTTTGCGGGGGGAATAGGGGTAGCTGCGGGAATGTTCCTCAGCCAGTACAAAAGCTCGGAAAAGCTCCGAAAAATCGCTGCCGTTATGCAGAAAACGGTCTGCCCCGCAATTTGCGGAATAATATTCGTCACGGTAATAATTCTCAGCATTATCATGCCCGACTACACAACATCTGTTGGCTGAAAGGAATAAGCAACTATGGAATCTTTACGAAACACGATCAGATTCACCACCCCCGGCGACTTCTCCAAATGGGAGCAGGAGTGCCACCCCATCGGCAACGGTCACATGGGCGCCTGCTTTTTCGGAGGCATTACAAAGGAGAAGATAGTCATCAACGAAAAGACGCTGTGGACGGGAGGCCCCTCCAAGCAGCGCCCCGATTACCACGGCGGCAACAAAAAGGACGCTTACCCCCATGTGAAGAAGGTGCAGGAGCTTCTCCACGACGGGAAGTATGACGAGGCGCTGAAGGTGCTGCCGGAGCTGACGGGACTGGCGGACGGGTCGGGAGCCTACCAGATGCTGTGCAATCTGTATTTTGAGCAGCAGATAAACGAAAGCTTGGTCACGGATTACCGCAGAGTGCTCGATATGGACGCAGGCATGGTCTCCATGGGCTTCAGAGTCGGCGGCATCCTGCGCAGCCGTACCGCCTTTGCAAACTATCCCTCCAATGTTATCTGTATTACGCTGCAGGCCGATACGGAGGCTTCAAACGGCGTAAACACCTCCATTTATTTAGGCGAATATCAGAACGGCACCGCCAGAGCCGTGGGCAACTGCATTTATCTTCAGGGGGAGATACCCGACAATCAGCTTCGCTATGCACTGGAGCTGCGTCTTGAGCTGCATGAGGGCATTGTCACCGCCAACGGCGACAGGCTGGACATTATGGGCGCAAACGTGGGAGTGATATACATTGCCGCAGCAACCGATTACAGCCCTGACTTCAATAAAGGCTACCGCAGCGGCATCGACCCGGCGGTGACCGTCAGGGAAAGGCTGGACAGAGCCTGCGCAAAGGGCTGGAAGGAGCTGTATGAGGAGCATACCGCCGACTACGAGAACCTGTTCAACCGCTGCAGGCTCTCACTGAACAACGTCAGCGGCGACCCTCCGCCGATCGATGAGCTGGTAAAGGGCTACAGGGACGGCGACGTTGCCTGCCGCTCCATGCTGGAGGAGCTGTACTTCCAGTTCGGCAGATATATGCTGATAAGCAGCTCACGAAGCGGCTCACTGCCCGCAAATCTGCAGGGCGTGTGGAACGAGAGCAATACTCCGCCGTGGAACTGCGACTACCACATCAACGTTAATTTGCAGATGAATTACTGGGGCGCTTATGTTACCAACCTTGCCGAGACGGCAAAGCCGCTGGTGGATTTTCTGGACGATCTGCGCCCTGCGGGACGTATCACCGCTAAGGAATACTACAACATCGTTTCCGATGAAAACGATCCCGAAAACGGCTGGACAGCGCACACTGCGGTGAATATCTTCGGCTGGACTGCGCCGGGGTGGGATTTCTACTGGGGCTGGTCCACTGCGGCGGTGGCGTGGCTTATGCAGAATATCTGGGAATACTACGAGTTTACCGGCGATAAGGAATACCTTGAGAAGCGCATTTACCCCATCATGCTGGAAAGCGTGAAATTTTACAGCCAGTGGCTGATATACGATGACAGGCAGGACAGACTGGTGTCCACGCCTACCTACTCCCCCGAGCACGGGCCCGTCACCGTGGGCAACACCTATGAGCAGTCGCTGATAGAGCAGCTTTACCGTGACTTTATCAAGGCAAGCGAAATTCTCGGCAAGGACGCTGAGCTGAGGGAGAAGATAAAGCATGACGTGGAGCTGCTGAAGCCTTACCATGTGGGCAAGACCGGACTTATCAAGGAATGGTTCGAGGAGGACGAGGAAGGCTTTGACAACTCCAAGACCCAGCCTAACCACCGCCATGTGAGCCACCTTATGGGACTGTATCCGGGCAAGGCGATAACCCACGAAGAACCCGAGCTTATCAAGGCGGCAATAAATACGCTCAATCACAGGGGCGACGAATCCACCGGCTGGGCGAGAGCGTATAAGCTGAATCTGTGGGCAAGGACTTGGGACGGCAACAGGGCTTACAGCATTTTCAGCGGGCTGCTGTCCGACTGCACCTACCCTAACCTGTTCGATTTCCACCCGCCTTTCCAGCTGGACGGCAACTTCGGCGGCAGTGCGGGAATTGCGGAAATGCTTTTGCAGAGCCATGAAGGGTATGTGTACCCGCTGGCTGCACTGCCCGACGCCTGGAAGGACGGAGCCTTTGAGGGGCTTTGCGCAAGGGGCGGCTTTGCGGTGGACGCCGAATGGAGCGATAAAAGGCTGTCCAAGCTTTCCGTCAAGTCTGCGCTGGGCGGAGAGCTGAGGATAAAATGCGGGGCAAAAGCGGTTACCGCATACGGGACTGCGGTGAGCTGCGCCTGTGAGGGTGATATACTGGTCATAGCAACGGAAAAAGATACCGTTTACGATTTTGCTTTTTAAGGGGAGGAAAACAAATGGAATTTCCGGCAACCCGGGATGACTTTATGAGGTCAGTGGCATTTACCGGCTACCGTCCCAAAAAGCTGTCCTTCGGAGACGATATGTCGCACCCCGACGCAATAAGGCTGAGAGCCGCCCTGAGAACCGAGTACGAAAAGCTGTTAAATCGCGGCTTCACCCAGTTCCTTACGGGAGGCGCGCTGGGCAGCGATATGATGGCGGCGGAGGTGATACTCGAATTGAAGGAGGAATACCCCCGCAGCACCAAAATAGCCCACTGGCTTTGTATGCCCTGCTTCGACTACACAGCGAAGTGGAGCGAGGGGGACAAGGAGCGGCTGAGAAAAATAAAGGAGAAAAGCGTGGCGTTTTACGTCAGCGACCGCCCCTACTTCAAAGGCTGTATGCAAGTGCGCAACCGCTATATGGTGAACACCTCACGGGTGCTGCTGGCAGTGTACGACGGACAGAGCGGCGGCACGCAAAGCACGGTGGAATACGCTAAAAGCAAAAGAAGAAAGGTAGTTGTCATAGACCCGAAGCAGTTCATGCGCATAGAGCTGATACAGTCGCCCGAGGATATACAGCTTATGCTTGCCGGTGACGATGATTAAGATGAGGAATACCTTGACTATAACCGATAAAGGAGTTTGCTATGCTTACAAAGGATCTACTCTGGAACGACGGCTGGCAGTTCAGGCTGGCGGGAAACGATGAGCTTGATATAAACACCGCCGACGGCGGGAGCTGGACTGAGACTGAGGTGCCTCACGACTGGCTGATAGGCGACACAAGGAACCTTTACGCCAGCGGAGACGGCTGGTACAGGAAGGACTTTGACGTTACCGCAGAGATGCTGAGCGGCTGCGTTTACATAGCCTTTGACGGCGTTTACATGAACAGCACCGTCTATGTCAACGGCAAGGCGGTTGGCGACTGGAAGTACGGGTATTCCAGCTTTTATTTCGATATAACCGACCTGCTGAGCGAGGGGCGCAACCGCGTCCATGTTCAGGTGAGATACCGCTCCCCCAACTCCAGATGGTACAGCGGAGCAGGCATTTTCCGCAATGTGTTCCTTCGCCTGAGAGAAAAGGAGCATATCGCCATAGACGGCGTTTATATATCTCCAAGGCTTGAGGACGGGCAGTGGAAGGTGTATGCGGATACCGAGGTAAAGGGCGGCGGAAGCCTTTCCCACCTTATACTGGACAAGGACGGCAGGACGGTGGCTCAGGGCGAGGGAAGCTCCTGCTGCATAAATGTGGACAGTCCCCTGCTTTGGGATATTTACAAGGGCAATCTGTATACTCTGAGGACTACTCTGACAAATAACGGAAAAGCCATCGACGTGCAGGACAATATTTTCGGCTTCCGCAAGGTGGAATTTACCCCCGAAGGCTTTTTCATCAACGGGAGAAAGGAAAAGCTCCACGGCGTTTGTATGCACCATGATTTAGGCGCACTCGGCTCTGCAATGAACGAGACGGCGCTGAAAAGGCAGCTCGAAATACTGAAGGGCTTTGGCGTCAACGCCATCAGAAGCAGCCACAATATGCCCGCAAGAGAGATGGTGAAGCTGTGCAACGAGATGGGGCTGCTGATGGACACCGAGAGCTTCGATATGTGGGAAAATCCCAAGACTACTCACGACTACGGCAACTGGTTCAAGGACTGGTACAAAAAGGACATTGCGGCGTGGGTAAGGCGTGACAGGAACGCTCCCTGCGTTATCATGTGGTCGGTGGGAAACGAGATAGGCGACACCAACTCTCCAAGAGGGCTTGAGGTGGTGAAAATGCTTAAAGAGGCGGTGCTGGAGCATGACCCAAGGGGGAACGCAGCGCCAACGATAGCCTCAAACTTCTTAGCGTGGGAGCCTGCTCAGAAGGTCTCCGACGAGCTGAAGCAGGGCGGCTACAACTACGCCGAGCAATACTATCAGCAGCACCGTGAGAAGTACCCCGACTGGTTCATTTACGGCAGCGAGACCTCCTCGGCGGTGCGGTCGAGAGGCATTTACCACCTGCCCGCTTCCGCCGCCATACTGACACATGACGACCTGCAGTGCAGCGATATGGCCAATAGCTGCGTAAGCTGGGGAAAGCCTATGGAAAAGGCGTGGATAATGGACAGGGACTGCGACTTCTGCGGCGGGCAGTTCGTGTGGACGGGCTTTGACTATATCGGCGAGCCTACCCCCTACTCCACCAAAAACTCCTATTTCGGCATCGTTGATACCGCAGGACTGTTCAAGGAAAGCTACTACTTCTACCGCGCCGTCTGGACGGACGGGAAGAAGTCTCCGTTCGTACATATACTGCCCGCCTGGGATTTCAACGAGGGGCAGGAGATCGAAGTCATGACCTACTCCAACGTGGAGGACGTGGAGCTGTTCTTCAACGGGGAATCTCTCGGAAAGCAGCATATCGACCTTGCTCACGGCGATGTGCTCCACGGGAGCTGGAAGCTGAATTATGCAGAGGGCGAGCTTATTGCAAGAGCCTATGACAAGAACGGGCATGAGGTCGCCTTTGACAGGAGAGCCTCCTTCGGCGAGGCGGCGGAGATAAGCATTACTCCCGAAAAGCGCTCCATGCTCGCCAACGGGCGTGACCTTATTTTCCTGAGAATTTCGGTGCTGGACGAAAACGGAGAGCCTGTGGCAAACGCACGGAACAGAGTAAAGGTGGAGGTCAACGGAGCAGGACGGCTTGTGGGGCTGGACAGCGGCGATTCCACCGACTATGACAGCTACAAGGGCAACAGCAAGCGCCTGTTCAGCGGTATGCTCACCGCAATAATCGGAGCTACCTTTGACAGCGGCGACATCAACATTTCCGTCTCCTCCAAGGGACTGCCCACCTCACGGCTGGTGCTGTCGGCGGTGGAGTGCGATATTCCCGAGGGTACCGCCAAGCCCTGCCCTCACTTCCCTGTTTATGTGCAGGAGGACAATGACGGTATCTCCGTGAGGAAGATAGAGCTGACAGCGGACAGGACAAGGCTTGACAGCGATAATCCTTCTTCCTGCGTCACCGCAAAAATACTTCCCGAAAATGCGGATTATAGCGATATTACATGGAAGTGCGTGGCGGAAAGCGGCGTGGTGAGTCCTGTTGCTCAGGTGAAGGCTGAGGACGGCAGGGCGGTAGTTACCGCAAAGGGCGACGGCTCCTTTATTCTGAGAGCAATGGCAGACAACGGCTTCGACCACCCCGAGGTCATAAGCGACCTGTATTTCACCGCAGAGGGCTTGGGACAGGCGCTTACCGACCCGTATCAATTCGTTTCCGCAAGCCTGTGGAGCTTCTCCAACGCAGTGCCTAACAATGTGGAGAAGGGGGCGGTTTCGGGAATAAACGGCAGGACGGTGATCGGCTTTGACAGCATTGATCTGGGCAGCTTCGGCAGCGACGCTTTGCGGCTTTACATGGGCGTCAACGGCGGCGAGCTGGAGGTGGAGGTCTGGCTGGGCGACCCCGATAAGGCGGAGACGCAGCCAAGGCTGATAGACACCGTTTGCTTCCCCAACAACGACGGCTGGGACAGGTTTTTGCCCATGGACTTCGTATTGCCGGAGAGGATAAAGGGAGTAGTATCACTGTCCTTTGTGGTAAGCAGGAACTGCATTTTCGGCGGGTTCGAGTTCGTTAAGCAGGATAAGGCGACTTCCTTGCTTCATGCAGGTGAATACGACGAAATATACGGCGATGATTTCACCGTGGCGGAGAAACGCATTGAGAAGATAGGCAACAACGTGGTCATCGGGTTCAGCGAGCTTGACTTCGGAGACGGCGTTACAAAAATCACCATCTGCGGCAAAACGCCTAACGAGGAAAATCCCATTCAGATACGCTATACGCCAGAGGGCGGCGAGCAAATGACCCAGCTTGTGAAATTCGCAAGGAGCGGGGAGTACTGTGAACAGCGCTTTGAGCTTGACAGGATAGCGGGCAGGGCGAGCAGTCTCAGCTTTGTGTTTATGCCGGGGTCCAATTTTGATTTTGATTGGTTTAAATTCAGTTAAAAGTGAAGAGTGCATAGTGCACAGTCATGGTGTGCCTTCGGCGCTTATTTGAAAGAGCCGACTGCTAATTTTGCAGTCGGCTCTTTGCTATGCGACACACGATCAAAATCATTTTTGCCTGTGGGCAAAAAATTCCACAACTATACACTATACACTGTAAACTGCCGATTCAGTCTTCCAATTCCTTCAGCGCCGCTATCTCGTCCCTGTTCACCTTTATCCGTGAATCCTTCAGCAGCTTCACGTCTGCACGGTTGAAGGACACGGGGGGAGCGTCCTTGTTCTTGTCCAGAGACACCTTGAGCGTGCCTGTGAGCAGGTTGGCATCGGTGACTATGCCTCTGCCCTCGGCAGTTTCCACCAGTGCGCCTATCTTGGGCGTTATCTTCAGCAGCTCCTCGTAGCTGTCCTGCTCGTATTTCAGGCAGCACATCAACCTGCCGCAGGTGCCGGAAATTTTCGTGGGGTTAAGGGACAGGGACTGCTCCTTCGCCATCTTTATGGAAACGGGCTGGAACTCGCCTAAGAAGGAGGAGCAGCAAAGCTGCCTGCCGCAGATGCCGAGCCCGCCCAGCATTTTCGCCTCGTCACGGACGCCTATCTGCCTCAGCTCTATCCTTGTGCGGTAAATGCCCGCTAAGTCCTTGACTAAATCACGGAAATCCACACGGCTTTCCGCAGTGAAGTAGAACATTATCTTGCCGCCGTCAAAGGTGCTTTCCACGTCGATGGGCTTCATACTCAGCTTGTGCTCCGCTATCTTGTCGGTGAACACCTTCATTATCTCGTCCTTGCGGGCTTTGTTCTTCTCCAGCATCTTCATGTCCTGCGGCGTTGCGATGCGGAATATCTCCTTCAGGGGGTGAACTATGTCCTCGTCCTCCGCCATGAAGTTGCCTATCACAACGGTGCCGCATTCCACGCCTCTTGCCGTCTCAACTATCACCCTTTCCCCCACGGGTATTTTCAGCTTTCCGGGAGAAAAATAGTATACCTTTCCAACCTCTTTGAATCGTACTCCGATAACCTCAGTCATTTATTTTTCCTTTCAAGTGTTCTTTCCTTTATTCGTGTCTGCGGCAGCGAAAAGCGCCGCAGTAAAAGCATTTGCAGTAATTTTTGTATTGAAATTGACCTCCGACACCGTTACCGCAAACCGCTCCGCTTCTGCGCAAAAGGCGTTAAGCACGCTGATGCGGTATTTTTTTGCAAGCCGCCCCGCAAGCTCGGGGTCGCAGCCGCTTGTGCCTTCTCCGCCGCCTGCGATAACAAAAGCGTCGTGAAGCAGTCTTTGCGCCGCCAATACAAGCTCCCGCAATGGCGCACGCTTATCCTCCTTGGGCTGAGGCAGCCTGTGTATCACCGTCAGCGCCTTGTACTCCTCGCCGCTGCAAAGGGCGGAAACGTACTCTCTGGCAGCCTCCAGATACACTGCGGCGTTTTTCTCGGAAAGGGCGTTCAGCGCCATTCCTAAGTTGCCGCCGTACACTGCCGACAGCTTTTCGGCGTCCTGCCCGTGTCCAAGCTCCGTCAGCGCACTTGCACACTCCTCAATTGAAAGAGGCTCGGTCTGTATCAAAGCGGTGCGGGAGAGAATGGTGGGCAGTATGCTGCTGCGGTTGGAGGCGGTGAGGATAAAGCGGTTGTGCTCCGTCGGCTCCTCCAGAAAGGTCAGCAGGGTGTTCTGACACTCACGGCTGAAAAGCTGGAACTCGGTCATGATATAGACACGCAGCTCCCCCTCCACCGGTTTTCCGTAGGATACACGCAATGCCTCTCTCAGCTCGCCTACCGAGGTTTTGCCGCAATCCAGATATATCACATCGGGGTGGATATGCTGCTCTATCCTTGTGCAGCGGTCGCACTGTCCGCAGGGAGTGCCGCTTTTGCAGAAGTGGAGCATTGCGGTGTAGTCCGCAAGGACGTGCTTGCCCGTTCCCTTGTCGCCGAACAGCAGCAGGGCATGAGGCAGCCTTCCGCTGCGCTTATGCTCGGACAGGCGCTCCAGCGCTCGCTTGTTGCCGTATATCCTCATACCTTCTCAGACTTTCTCAAATCTCTCGATGTCGGTAACGAATATGGTAGCGCCGCCTACGCTCACCTCAACGGGAAAGCTGGAGTAGCTGCCTGCCTCGTAGGACGGGGAGGCAGGGACGAACTGCTTTCTCCTGCGGCTGTGAGTGCGGATTATGTCGATTATCTCCTCTACCTTGTCGTCGTCGGAGCAGACTAAGAAAGTGGTGTTCCCCGCCATGAGAAAGCCGCCGGTGGAGGCGAGCTTGGTGGCGGAAAAACCTGCTTTCGTAAGGGCGTTGGAGACGGTGTGGGAATCGTCG
The DNA here is from genome assembly GCA_022508895.1 of Oscillospiraceae bacterium. Lineage (GTDB taxonomy): Bacteria > Bacillota > Clostridia > Oscillospirales > Ruminococcaceae > Ruminiclostridium_E. The sequence continues at coordinate 9,547 of JAFLUH010000014.1, read as the reverse complement.
TTGTTTACGATGGCGTAAATTAACTTCACGGGTATACCCCCATTGTGTTGTGATAAATTGTGTTGTGATAATATTTACAAATATTATACCATAAAAAGAGAACGAAGCGAAGCTGAGTTCGATTCCTCTAAAGCGGTAAAATAATCTCAAAAATCAAAATCATTTTTCCTCTTTACTTCATTTTGAGATTATTATACCATATTACGTTGGATTTGTAAAGGAGCCGACAGTTGACAGTAAAAAGTAAACAGTAGTGGAATTTTTCGCCGCAGGCGAAAAA
>JAFLUH010000014.1:0-9167 GCA_022508895.1 Oscillospiraceae bacterium | reverse complement strand
GACAGTTGACAGTAAAAAGTAAACAGTAGTGGAATTTTTCGCCGCAGGCGAAAAACGATTTGAATTGCCGCCTGCCATTCAATCCGTCTGCGAAGCAGACTCCTTTACTGTTTACTGTGTACTGTCAACTGACAACCGCCTTGACACTGCTCACGCCATACTCGTGCAGCAGTTTGATGACAGCAGCCGTAAACAGCTCTCCAGGCATAACAAGCGGCACGCAGGGCGGGCAAGGACAGCTTATCGAAGCGCAGACACGCCCCTCCGCCTCGCTGAGAGGAATTTCCTCCGAGAGGGAAAACAATGCGTCTCTCGGGGTCAGCACCGCAGTGGGCAGCGCAAAGACAGGCTCGCTGCATTCGATTTCCGGCTTGCGGACTATCTTCTTTGCCGCTTCAAGAATGCGGGGAAAATCGGAAAGGCTCTGCCCCGTAGAAAACAGCAGCACTACATACCTGCCGTCCGCAAACTCCGCAGAAACGCCGTTCTGCCGCAGTGCTGAGGAAAGCTGAACGCCGCTGTAGCCGTATTTGCAGGCGTCTATCGTTATCCTCAGCAGGTCGCTTTTGCGCAGCTTGTAGCCTGCTGTCATCAGGGCGGTCTTCAGCTTCTTTACCTCTCCGAACACCTGCTCCGCCTGCTCCTTGCCCTTTGCGATGTGGCGGTTGCACAGGTCGAGGCTGTCCAGTATCAGGTAGGAGGGGCTGGTGCTGCCGAACAGCGCCATAAACTCCTTTGCACGTTCTCCCAGACTTTTGGGGGCGTTTTTCGAGATGTGGAGATATGCTCCTCCCGTCAGACAGGGCAGGGTCTTGTGAGCGCTGTCGGCGGTCATGTCTGCACCCTGATTAAGAGGGTGGAAGGGGGTAAAGGTGAGGTAAGCGCCGTGGGCGTTGTCCACCAGCAGGAGTATCTTCTTCGCCTTGCAAAGCAGCGACAGCTCGCCTATGTCGCACTCGCCGCCGTAATAATCTATGCTCTGGACAAACAGGCAGAGGGTGCGGTCGGTTATCTTATCTGCCGCCGCCTTTGTGGTAACGCTGCAGGAAAGGACGGTCTGAGGGACTATCCAGTCTATCTCCAGCCCCAGCAGCGCACAGGCGGAAACAAGGCTCCTGTGGCAGAAGCGTGAAGCCACGACACGGTTCCTTTTGGGATACGCCGCCTTTGCCGCCGCAAGCATTGTCTGTATGGCAAGAGTGCTGCCGCCGCAGGAAAACAGCGTGCTGCCCGAGCCGAAAAGGGTCGCTGCGTTCTCCTCGGAGCTGCGGATAATGCCCTTGCTTTCGTACAGGCTGTCTGCGCCCTCTATCTCGGTTATGTCGAAGTCGTTCCTTTTTCCCCCCGGCATGTGGCAGCGGACGGGGTTTTCGGCGGAATAGGCTTTGAGAAAGTCGTGGATAGGTGTTGATATGCTCATTTTTACCCTCCTTTTGCATGATTTTTATTCTGCGTCGGGGATATTATTTTTTGCGGGAAAAGGCTACCGTGCCGTCGGTGTATTTTGCCACGATGCTGCGGTGTGCGCCGCTTGAGTCGGTGTAGGAGGCGGTGAAGCCCGACAAGTCCATCAGCTCCCCCACCCTTACCTCGGTCAGCGGTGCGGAGAACACGGTTTTTCCGAGGCATACGACGGTGAAGTCCCTGCCCATCACGTTCACCGCTCCTGCGTCGCCCAGTCTGCTCTCCCTGCCGCTTTCGGGGTCACGCTCGGTAACGTATTTCAAAGTGGTCTTGTCCATTTTTTTAAGCTGCTCGACCGTCATGCAGCCCTTGTTTTTCTTTTTGAACAGCATATATTGCCTCTCGACTGTTTTTACTTCCAAATAAAATATAACATCAAGCGGGATTTTTGTCAAGAAAAACGGCGGTTTTGCCCCACCTTTCTCTTGACACTTTTTGCATTTTGAGGTAAAATTATAATAAGTATAATTATCATTAACATAGAAGGAACCCAAATGAAAAAAGAAACAAACCTTTGCATGGGCTGTATGGGAGAGCTGGACGAAAACGGGAGCTGCCCCGTCTGCGGACGGTTCGATACCGAATCCTACATCGCCTCCTACCTTGCGCCTAAAACCTTTCTTGCGCAGCGCTATCTGGTGGGCAAGCTGATAGATTACTGCGGAGAATCCGCTCTGTATATCGGCATGGACACGCGGGAAAACCGCAAGGTCACTATCCGTGAGTATATGCCCGATACCCTGTGCATACGAGAAAGGGACGATGAAAGCGTAACGGTAAAGCCCGACAAGCTGCCCCTTTACAAGACATATCTGGCGGAATTCATCGAGCTGCACACCACGCTGATGAACTCCTCCAACATACGCTGCATTCAGCCTGTGCTGGACGTATTCAGCGAAAACGGCACCGCTTATGTGGTGATGGATTATATCACCGGGATAAGCCTGAAGTCCTATCTTGTCAACTGCGGCGAGATAATGACATGGGAGCAGATAAAGGAGCTGTTCCCGCCCGTGCTTACCGCCCTGAGCCTGCTCCACGGCATGGGGATAATCCACCGCGGGATAAGCACCTCCACCATCTTTGTAAGCGAGAAGAATGAGCTGAGGATAATCGGCTTTTCCATCAGCGCCGCCCGCACCGCCGACAGCGAGATAGGCTACGAGGTGTTCGGGGGCTATGCGCCGCCTGAGCAGTACTCCAACGCAAGGAGAAACGGAAGCTGGACGGACGTTTACGGCATTTCTGCGGTGCTCTACCGCTGCCTTACGGGGATAACGCCCCCTACCGCCTCGGAGCGTCTTGCCGAGGATACCCTCATTGAACCCATGCTCATCAACAGAAGCGTTCCCAGAAACGTTTCACAGGTGATAATGAAGGGCATGAGCCTTGAGGCGGAGGACAGGATAGCTACCGTCACCGAATTTGTGGACAGGCTGTTCGAGCAGCCTATGCCTTCAAAGGAGGATTCGGGCGAGATACCCGTTCCCCAGAAGACCGCACCCGTCCGCAAAAGCGGGGACACGGCTCCCGTGCGTAAAAAGAAAAACTCCAAAAAAAATCAGGCGCACAAGGATAAGATAAAATTCATCGTTATCACCTCAATTCTGGGCGCCATCATAGTTGCGTTCCTGATAGTGATGCTGGCAAACGCCTCAAACGGGGGACAATCCAATGTGCCGGAGGGAACCACCACTACTACCACCACCGCATACTCCCCGCCCATAACCAGCTCCACTGACGGCACCACCTCCCAGCCCACACCGTCGGGCAGCGAGGGCTATCAGCTGCCGAACTTCCAGGGCGCCTTCTACAGCACCGTAAGCACCAGCGCTCAGTATAACTATCTTATCTTCAACCCCACCTACGATTTCAGCTCGGAATACGGCGCAGGGCAGATAATCAGACAGAACATACAGCCCGGCACCACCGTCACCGCAGGCACCGAGATCGAGGTAGTGGTGAGCAAGGGACCTGAAAGCGTGCCGCTGCCCGATTATACCGGAAAGAAGGGCGACGCTTATATCAAGGAGCTTGCCGAGCTGGGGATCAAGTACAGGACCGAGACCGAGGAGACCGACGAGGTCGCCGAGGGCAGGGTGGCAAGGTGCAGCGTCGAGATAGGCGACCTTGTGAACGTGGCGGAAAGCGAGGAGGTAGTGGTGTACATTGCCGTGAAGCCTCCCGAGACTACCACCGAGCCCGTTACCGAGCCCGAAGAAACGGACGTGCCTCCCGAGGAGACGGGGGACGAGCCCGAGGAATAAGACGCCGCCGCTGTAAGGAGAAGCAAATGGACCTTGAGGAAATCAGACAAGATATAGACCGTCTGGACGACCGGCTGCTGGAGCTGTTCGTCAGGCGCATGAAGCTGTGCTGCGACGTGGCGGAATACAAGGCAAAGAACGGACTTCCCGTCTTTCAGGGCGGACGGGAGCAAATGATACTGAAAAGAATATCCGAAAAGGCTCCCCACGGGCTGGAAAGCGCTTCAACGCTGCTTTTTTCACAGATAATGGATATTTCCAAGTGCCTGCAGCAGGAGCGGCTCACCGAGTATAAGGCGGTGCAGTATGTAAAGCCCGCAGAAAGCCCCGTTGTCGCCTGTCCCGGAATAGCGGGCAGCTACTCCGAGGAGGCGTGTCTGAAAACCTTCGGAGATAAGGCGAAAATAAAGTACCACGACACCTTCGGACAGGTGTTTGAGGCGGTGAACAGCGGAGAAGCGGACTACGGCGTAGTCCCCATCGAAAATTCCACTGCAGGGGGCGTCGACGGCACCTACGACCTGCTGGAGCAGTACGAGACCTACGTCTGCGGAAGGCTGTCCATTTCGGTAAGGCACGTTCTTGCCGCCAAAGCAGGGGCAGGAAGGATAAGTAAGGTGATGTCCCACGAGCAGGCGCTGCACCAGTGCGGACAGTTCATTAAAGAGCAGGAGCTTACCGCAGTCGCTGCAGCCAACACTTCCATCGCCGCAAGAACGGTGGCTGAGGGCTGCCCTGATACCGCCTGCATTTGCTCACGGCACTGCGCAGGGCTTTACGGCCTGGAGATACTGAGAGAAAATATTGCGGACAGCGACGAGAATTTCACCCGCTTTATCGTTATTTCAAAGACCCTGCAGATACCCGAAAATGCGGACACCATCAGCGTATGCCTTTCCCTTCCCCATCACAGCGGCTCGCTGTACCGCCTGCTGACCCGATTTTCCTTCAGCGGGCTTAATCTGACCAAGATAGAAAGCCGACCCATGCCCCCGCGCATAAAAAAGAAGACAGGCACCGAGGGCTTTGAGTTCATTTTCTATCTCGATTTCGAGGGCAGCGTGCTTAATCCGTCGGTGACAAAGCTGCTGGATAATCTGGAAAAGGACTGCAGCTACTACCGCTTTTTGGGCAACTACCCTGATATGGACAGCTGACAGCTCACACCAACGTAAGGAGTGGTAACATGAGAATAGGTCACGGCTACGACGTGCACCTTTTTGCCGAGGGCAGAAGGTTAGTGCTGGGCGGGGTGGAGATACCCTGCGAAAAAGGTCTGCTGGGTCACTCGGACGCAGACGTGCTGCTCCATGCGGTGATGGACGCGCTGCTGGGAGCGGCGGGACTGGGAGATATAGGAAAGCATTTTCCCGACTCCGATGAGCAATATAAGGATATATCGAGCCTTGCTCTGCTGGATAAGACGGTGAAGCTGATAGAGCAAAGCGGCTTTTCCGTGGAGAATATCGACTGCACCGTGGTAATGCTGGCGCCAAAGATAGCTCCTTATACCGAGGAGATGAAAAACAATATCGCTTCACACTGCCATATCATGCCGCAGCAGGTGAATATAAAGGCGACCACCGAGGAGGGCGCAGGGCTTGGAGAAGCCGCTGCGGGCGCTCATGCGGTGTGCCTGCTGAACGGTGGGGGCACATTGTTCGGAGCGCTGTTCACTTAATATATGGTATATATATTTTCACACAACTTTCACAAAAAATTCATCAATTTTTCACTTATGAGCTTAAGTTCCGGCAGGCTTCTGCCGATATAATAGATGAAAACTTTAAGCAGATTTTAATATCGAAAGGGTGATATTATGGAAATAAAGAATCTGAGAGCGAACAATGCGATACGCACCTACGAGAAGCTGTCGTCCTCTCTCAACCCCAAGAAATCGGGCGAAAAGAGCGCTTCCAACACCGACAAGGTGGACTTCGACTTCATGTCCTCCATTGCGGCGGCAAAGGCGAATGCGGCAAGCAGCATCGACGCTGAGGCTAACGCAGCCAAGATAGCGGCATTGCAGGCGCAGTATCAGGGCGAAAGCTGCCCCGTGTCCTCTGAGGATATTGCAAAGGCCATCGTCGGGGAATAGGAGGCGGCTCAATGGATAATCGAACCGCCGATACTGTGATCAGCTTTCTGGACCAGTTCAACACTCACTTTGAGAGCCTCGCAGACTTCCTCGCCGTCAAGCAGAACCGTATCCTTCTGGACGACCTTGTCTGGCTTGAGGAGGCGCTGGCGAAGGAGCAAAGCTATATCATGAAGGGCGATTCACTGGAAGCAAAGCGACTTGCCCTTTTTGAGCAGTGCGGAATTGGCGGAAAGAGACTCAGTGAGCTTCCCGAGCTGTTCCCCGAGGAATACAGGGGAGCGCTGAAGCTGCAGAGCGATCGCCTTAACGACGCCATCGCAAGGATAAAGAGACTTAATGAGGTGAGCAGCGACATCGTGCAGAGAAAGATGCAGGCACAGGCAAAGCTGCTGGGAGTAGACTTTACAGGCACGGGAGCTTATTCCGGCGACGCAAAGATATCCAAGAAAAACAGTTTGGGAGACGGCGGAGACATTATCGGCAGCGTATAAAAAAGCTGCAAGGGAAAATACAGCAGTGAACTTTTAGGAGGAACTATGCGTTCAACATTCTTAGGCTTTGAAGTATCCAAGCGTACCATACAGATCTCGCAGAAGGCTCTGGACATCACCAACAACAACCTGTCCAACCTGAACACCGAGGGCTATACCAGACAGCGTGTGGACCTTAACTCGTCCTATATCAACGTAACGGGCAAGTACGCCACCAAGCTTTCCAGACTTTCCCTCAACGGACAGGGCGTAAACGCTTTCGGCGTGAGCCAGATCAGAGATCCGTACATCGACAAGAGATACCGTGAGTTCACCGCTTACGTTGCAGAGTGCGACGTGAAGATAGAGGTGCTGGAGGACGCAGAAAGGATACTGGACGATATAGGAAATCTGGGTCTGCTGTCCAATCTGGATTCTTTGAAGGCAGCGTTTGCAAAGTACGCGACCGACTCCCCTTTCAGCAAGGAGCTGGCAAGCGTAGTAAGAAACGAGGCCTCCTCGGTGTGCCAGACCTTGCGTGCTTACTACACCGACCTTGAGAACCTGAAAAACGAAAATGTCATCGAGCTGAAAAATTCGGTAAAGGAAGTAAACGAGCTCATCGACAAGATCGTGATGTACAACGGCATCATCACCGGCGAGTACAACGTTACTGCCGCTGACAAGATATACTACGGCGAGAGCGTTATCGGCTCCTACGGCCCCAACGAGCTTATCGACCAGAGAAACCAGTTCATCGACGAGCTTTCCTACTTCGGTAATATAAAGGTATACGACAACGACGACGGCTCGGTAAGGATAGAGATGGCAGGCACCACCATTGTGGACGGCACCAAGTACGAGCAGGTGGTAATGAAGGACTTCGACAAGTACAAGGCTGCGGTTCTGGTGTTCTCCAACGGCGACGCAGTAGACTGCGCCAGCGGCGACCTGAAGGCAAGAATGGATATGCTCAACGGCAACGGCTCCTACGCTTCCTTCTATCAGAACAGCGAGTACGGCATACCTTATTATGAGTCCACGCTGAACGCCTTCGCTCAGGAATTTGCGGAGCTGATGAACACACTTAACGGCTGCACCGCAGATGATACCTCCAGAGCAATGTTCGGCACCGACGAGGACGAATACGACGACAACGGCGTATGCATCAACAGAGGCATAATCACCGCCCAGAATATAAGAATATCCGATGAGTGGATGGCAAACGCCACCATGATCGGCGAAAACTACAACGAGGAAACCGGTCTGTGGGAGCTGACACTGGACGGCACCAACGTGAACAAGCTTTACCTCGGTCTTGACAACGAGATCACCATCGGCAGAGCGGGCGAGTTCAAGGGCTCCATCTACGACTACTGTCTGTTCGTTGACAACAGACTCTCCGAGAGCATAAGCTACTACAAGGATCAGTACGATCTGAACGGTCAGAACGCCAGCGCTCTCCTTGACCTGAGAGCAAGCGTTTCGGGCGTTTCCGAGACGGAAGAAGGCGTCAACATGATGAACTACCAGAAGTGGTTCAATGCAAACTCCCGTATGCTCACCACGCTTGACGAGTGCATCGACCGCCTGATAAGCTCCACCGGCGTAGCAGGCAGATAATCCAACCGTGAAAGGATAGAATAAAATGAGAATAGCAACTAACAGAGCCACCAGCAACTACCTCAAGAGACTGGAAGACAACTATTCCAAGAAATACGATTCGGAAATGAAGATAAACTCTTTCCGTCAGTTCCAGTACGCAAGCGAAGCGCCTGCACAGGCCGCTACCGCCATGAGAGTGAGAAAGGCTATCGCCAATCTGAACAACTATCAGGAGAACCTGAAGACCGCAGACTCCATCTACGCTACAGCCGAATCCTCGGTAATGGCTATCTCCGAGCTGATACAGTCCACCTACGAGAAGTGCATAGAGGCAGCAAACGGCACTCACACTCAGGATCAGATGGAGATACTGGCAGCCGAGATCGAGACCTTCGCTGACGAAATGAGCAGGCTGATGAACCTGACCGTTGCGGACAGAAGAATTTTCGGCGGCACCAACAACAACGAAAAGGCGTTCGCCATCGAGGGTCCTCCCGGCGGCAGATACGTTACATACAACGGTATTCCCGTAAACCAGTACAACGACCCTGAAATGTTCCCTTTCAGCAACCCCTCCTTCACCGACGTGGGACTGGGCATGATACTCAACGAGGACGGGCTTGTTGACGAGCAGTCCGCATTGCAGATCACCTTCAACGGTATGCAGGTTCTGGGCTGCGGTATCGCTGCTACCACCGGCTTCGTCGATCTGGCAAGCATAGAGGAAGACAAGGATTACGAATTCGAGCTGGCTATAGGCGAAAACAAGTACACCATCTCCTTCACAGGCGTTGCAGGCGGAGCCGAGGCAAACAGAGCCGTGATAAACGCCGCACTGAAGGACGCACTTGGTCACGATAAGATAACCGTTGCGGAATACGGCACCTTCGTAAACCAGCTCAACGGCGATATGATCACCGTAAGATCCACCGGTCAGGAGCACGGTATGTCCGAGCTTCAAATGGAAAATCAGGGCACCGGCTACTCCAACAACGTTATCCAGAACATACTGGACGCCGCACAGTGCATAAGAGGCATGGACGGCACCGCAATAGCACGCTTTGCGGATCAGGTCTACTCACTGCAAACCACCGTTTCGCTGGCGCTGGCGGACTTCGGTCACACCACCCAGTTCATAGAGTTCAACCAGAACAGAATAACCAACAACCTGTACAGCCTTACCGAAAGGCAGAACGATCTGGAATCCACCGACCTTGCGGCGGAATCCACCACCAGAACGCTGCTGGACGCCATCTTCTC
>JAFLUH010000139.1 GCA_022508895.1 Oscillospiraceae bacterium | reverse complement strand
ACCCGTCCATACGGTTTGAGCTGTTCCTGTTCAACAGGCAGGTCAACGAGCAGACACTGATAGACCAGTTTGACATACCCTTGCAGGGCGATGAATTTGACGATATTCGTGAGGAATACACGGAGATGTTAAAGAAACAGTCGGCAAAGGGCAACAACGGGATCATCAAATCAAAATACCTTATTTTCGGCATCGAGTGCAAAGGGTACAAGGAAGCAAAGGCGAAGCTGGGCAGCATAGAAGCCGATGTGATAAAGAATTTTTTAAACCTCGGCACCCATGCCAGAAGCCTTGACGGAAAGGAACGCCTGCGTGTCCTGCATGAGTATTTCAACCAGGACACAATGGAGCCTTTCCGTTTTTCGTTCAAGGAACTGTCGGAGTCGGGGAAAAGCGTAAAGGACTACATAGCGCCGCCGGGGTTTGACTTCCGCTATCCGAGCCGCTTTAAATCGGGGAAGATGTACGGGAGCGTCCATTACCTTGACATCATTGCGCCGAGGTTCAATGACGAGCTGCTTAAAAAACTTCTGGACATTGATGACAACCTTACGGTCACGCTCCATATGCAGACGATGGACCCGGTGAAGGCGATCAAGATGTTAAAAGGCGCACTCACCAATATCCAGAAAATGAAGATTGAGGAACAAAAGAAGGCAGTACGCTCCGGTTACGACATGGACATTCTGCCTACGGACATCATCACATACGAGAAAGACACCTTAGAGCTGCTTGACGATCTTAACACGAGCAACCAGAAGATTATTAAAATGACTTTCCTCATCACCTGTTACGGAAGGAGCAAGAGGGCATTGGAGAACATCACGCAGAGGGTGTCCGGCATCATACAGCAGGCAAACTGCAACCTCAGATGTATGCAGTATTTACAGGAGCAGGGGCTTATGGCTTCCGCACCTATTGGCTGCAACGAAACGGGGATTGAGCGTGTGCTTACCACAAAGAGTACGGCGATCTTAGTGCCTTTCTGCACACAGGAGCTTTTCATGCCTGCCCCGGCGCTTTATTACGGGCTGAACGCACTTTCCAACAACATGATCATGGCGGACAGGAAAAAGCTCCGGACGCCAAACGGGGTAATACTCGGCACACCCGGCTCCGGGAAGTCTTTTTCCGCAAAGCGTGAGATTTTATCCTGCTTCCTCATGACGGGGGACGATGTTATCATATGTGACCCGGAAGGGGAGTATTTTGCCCTTGTGGGTGCGCTCAACGGGCAGGTGGTAAGGCTTGCAACCAATTCAAAGGATTTCCTTAACCCGATGGACATTCAGCTTTCCCATAAGAATGACAGGGAAGCGTTAAAGCTGAAATCAGATTTTATCATCACGCTGTGCGATCTGATAGCCGGAGGGAAGAACGGTCTTGAGAATGACGAGAAGGGCATCATAGACACCTGCATCAAGCATATCTATGACAGGTACTTTAAAGAGCCGAAACCGGAAAATATGCCGATTCTGGAGGACTTGTATAATGCGCTGATAAAGTATGAACCGAAAGACGTAGCCCCGGAAATGCAGAAGGAGGCAAAGCAGAAAGCGGTGCGGATCGCAAACAGCCTTGTGCTGTATGTGCATGGCTCGCAGAATTATTTCAACCACCATACAAACGTGGATTCACAGAACCGTATCATGTGTTTTGACATCAGGGATTTGGGAAACCAGCTTAAAGAGCTTGGGATGCTGATCGTGCAGGATGCGGTCTGGAACAGGGTGTCACAGAACAGGGAAAGGAAGGTTGCGACAAGGTATTACTGTGATGAGTTCCATTTGCTTTTAAAGGAAAGGCAGACCGCTATCTATTCCGTTGAGATATGGAAAAGATTTAGAAAATGGGGCGGCATACCGACAGGCTTGACGCAGAATGTGGGTGATTTTTTGAAATCGGAGGAGATCGAGGGGATTCTCGGCAACTCCGATTTTGTTTACCTGCTGAACCAGAACGCAAAGGATCAGGCGATACTTGCCGACAAGTTAGGGCTGTCGGAAAAACAGCTTGCCCATGTGACCAATTCAGAGCCGGGAAGCGGGCTTATCCTGTTTGACAACGTGGTTATCCCGTTTGTTGACAAGTACCCGACAGACACAAAGACCTACGCAATCATGAACACGAAGCCGGAGGAAAGCGTGAAGCAGGGGGAGGCGGAATGAGGATAGGGCTGGTTGACGTGGACGGACACCGTTTCCCCAACCTCTGCCTGATGAAGCTGTCCGCCTACCATAAGGCAAGAGGGGATACGGTGGAATGGTACGACAGTAAAAAATGGTATGACCTTGTTTATATGAGCAGGGTGTTCACGGATACCTATTCAAAAGATTATGAAGGGAGCATAAACGCTTACCATGTCATAAAAGGCGGCACAGGGTACAGTCTTGACAACAAGCTGCCTGATGCTGTGGAGCATACTCGCCCGGACTATGGGCTGTACCCGCAGTTTTTAGGAACAGCCTACGGTTTCCTTTCCAGAGGATGCCCCCGTGGGTGCGGATTCTGCATTGTCGGGGAAAAAGAGGGAAGAAAGACGGTAGCGGTGGCTGACCTGTCCGAGTTTTGGGGCGGCGAAAAAGAGATCAAGCTCTTAGACGCAAACATTTTAGCCTGCCCTGATTGGGAAAGGCTCTTAGGGCAGCTTGCGGACAGCAGAACAACCGTTGATTTTACGCAGGGGCTTGACGTGCGGCTGATAACGCCGGAAAAAGTGTCAGCATTGAATAAAATCAATACAAAAATGCTGCATTTTGCATGGGATAACCCGGAAGATGACCTGATACCGTATTTTAAGAAGTTTTTGGAACTGACAACGGTAAAGGATAAGCGCAAAAGGCGTGTTTATGTCCTTACCAACTATGGCAGCACCCATGAACAGGACTTATACCGCATTTATACGCTGCGTGACATGGGGTATGACCCGTATGTGATGGTGTATGAAAAGCCGACTGCGCCGGAGGAAACACGGAAGATGCAGAGGTGGGTAAACAATAAATGGCTGTTCCATTCCGTAAAGGATTTTAAGGATTATGACCCAAGCGGGTACAGAAAGGG
>JAFLUH010000138.1 GCA_022508895.1 Oscillospiraceae bacterium | reverse complement strand
ATTCACCTGCTGTTCCTGTTGATAAGCACCACCTTCAGCTTATCATACACTATTATCTGGGAGCTGTAAAGGCTGAAGTACCCCGACAGCATGAAGCAAATCGAGCATATCAACGCAAAGAAAGGAAGTCCCTGCACCCCGAACAGCTCGATGCTCAGCATTATGGAAGCCAGCGGCGCATTGGTAGCCCCGCAGAAAACTCCTACCAATCCCATAGCCGCCCCGAACCCCGGATCCATACCGATAAGCGGAGCCACGGTGCAGCCCAGTGTCGCCCCCACAAAAAACGTAGGCACGATCTCGCCGCCCTTGAAGCCGCAGCCCAGTGTTATCACAGTAAACAGTATCTTCAGAATAAAGGCTTCAGGGCGTGCAGTGCCGTTCAGTATCGCATTATCCACCACGCCCATGCCTGCGCCGTTGTAATCGTGGGTTCCCAGAAGAAGCGTAAGCAGCACCACGGCTGCGCCTCCCGCCATTATCCTTATGTATTCGTTTTTAATGAGCTTATGGAGCAGCTCATGCCCTTTAGAAAAGCAAATGCAAAGCAGTATGCTGGCAAGCGCAAACACAATACCCAGTCCCATAGTCTGCAGCAGGCTCACCGCATCTATCTCAGGCACAAGCTTCAAGGTATATCCTATCGGCTCGATACCCAGCAGCAGGGTCAGAAAATAAGCGAGCACCGAGCTGAACACACACGGCACGATTGCGCTGTAATATATCGTACCTACGCTGACGACCTCCAGCACGAAAATAACAGCGGTAAGCGGCGTTCCGAACAACGCAGTGAACACTGCGCTCATACCGCAAAGCACTACCGTCTGCATATCCTTTTCGTCAAGTCTGAACAGCTTTCCCAGCGAAGACCCGAGGCTGCCGCCAAGCTGGAGCGCCGCTCCCTCTCTGCCTGCAGAACCTCCGAAAAAGTGTGTCAACACGGTACCTATCATTATTCCCGGCGCCATAGTGAAGGGAATAGAACCGTCCTTCCGTATTGAGCGTATAACGTAGTTTGTGCCGTCTATCTTCTCCTGCTTGAGCAGATGGTATGCAGCTACGATAACCACGCCGCCCACCGGCAGAAAATAGATTATAAAGTCATACATTTCCCTTAGCTCGGTAGCCTTTTCGATAAGCAAATGGAAAACACAGCCCACCCCGCCGCACACAGCGGCTATGACAATACTTAAAAGAAGCCACTTTAAAAAGGTGATGACATAGTTTGAAGCTTTTTTCAGCTCATCTTTGGTTTTAGCTTTGTCTATACTCATAATTTCAACTCCATTCAATAAAAGTATACCATAATAAGGTAATTTTTGCAATTGCAAAGTCTCGAAAAAACGCTTTTTTTCTTGACATTTTTTACTGAAAGTGATAAAATTATATTGTAAACGTTTCCATAAGAAAGGGAAATAATTATGAAAAAGAAAATTACGGCATTGCTTTTGGGTGCGGCAATCTGTTTATCAATGACGGTCACAGGCTGTCAAAGCGAGTCAGTACCCGATGGTGAGGAGCAGTCCCAATCAGGCACAGTGGACTCTCCCGATTTATCGGATACTCCGAACACGGAGGATACTTCTGACACATCAGATACTTCAGGTACATCTGACACGTCAAGCACAACGACTACATCAGCCTCCTCTGATGTCACGACCACCTCAACCGCCACGACCACCTCAACTGCAACGACTACTTCGGCTATAACGACCCCCTCAGCTACAACGACTACCTCAGCCACCACAACCACATCGATAGCTTCAAATACCACCCCCAAGGAGGGAACGACAGATCCGCCGGTTGAAAGCAGTATTGCTGATATAACCGCAAAGGAGCTTTTCAGCCGAATGACGGTAGGCTGGAATTTAGGCAACACTCTTGACGCCGTAGGCAGCGGTCTTTCCAGCGAAACATCATGGGGCAATCCCAAGGCTACCAAGAAGCTCATAGACGCAGTGAAGGCGGCAGGCTTCAACACCGTAAGGATACCTGTGACATGGATGGGACATTTCGACAAGAGTACATACAAGATAGATGAGAAGTGGCTTGCAAGAGTTAAAGAGGTAGTTGACTACGTTGTAGACAACGGCATGTATGCGATAATCAATATACATCACGACGGAAACGACACTGCCCAGTCATGGCTTACCCCTGAGCCTTCCAATGAAGCGGCAATGGTGGCTCAGTTTGAAGCCCTCTGGAAGCAGATAGCCGAGTATTTCAACTCGTATGACGAGCATCTTCTGTTTGCGGGAATGAACGAGTTCCACCACGGCTACAACAACCCCTCCAAGGAATATCTCAGAATAACCGACGAGCTGAACCAGAGCTTTGTCACCACCGTAAGAGCCACAGGCGGCAACAACGCAAAAAGAATACTTATCTGCCCCGCCTACAACACCAACGGTGAAGCCTCCCTTAAAATGACGATGCCCAAGGACACGGTAAACAACAAGCTGATGATGGAGATACACTTCTACGACCCTTGGAACTTTGCCGGAAGTGGCAAGGGCGACTGGGGAAAGACCGGCACTCACACCGACGGCTGGGGTCAAGAGGATTGGGTGAACAACATCTTCGGCAGGATAAAGACAAAATTTGTTGACAAAGGTATCCCTGTTATCCTCGGTGAATATGGCGCTATAAACAACAAGGACGGTTACGACGATTTCCGCAGATACTATGTTGAGTATGTGACCAAGGCTGCTAAGGAAAACGGACTTTTGCCTATCTGGTGGGATAACGGCTACGACGGCTCCAGCGGCGAAGCCTTTGCGATATTTAATAGGACCTCATGCACAAAGCTCCATGAAGACATACACGCAGCGATAATGCGTGCTGTAAGCGGCAGGAACTATACCATAGAGCTTCCGCACAGTTAAAAAGAAGCGGCATAAACATAAAATTGACCGGACATAAGGCAGTCACCCATAAGGATAATAACAAACAACCGATTGAGAGCAGTCCCTTCCGCATACACGATTTGCGGAAGGGGCTTATTTTTAGGCGGATAGACCAGAGTCTATTAGCTTTTTTATTTCGCCATCAAAGCCTAACCCATAATCCTACTGCCACCCAAGCAAAAAAATTTTAAAATTCGCTGGACTTTT
>JAFLUH010000137.1 GCA_022508895.1 Oscillospiraceae bacterium | reverse complement strand
TTGTAATGGACAGGATATTCCGCAAATTCGGACTTTCCGGAAAGTCCTTCATACCCATGCTTATCGGCTCCGGCTGCGGCGTTCCCGGCATCATGGCTTCCCGCACCATAGAAAATGAGCGTGACCGGCGAATGACCATTATGACCACCACCTTTATCCCCTGCGGGGCTAAGCTGCCTATTATTGCGCTTATCTCCTCGGCGCTGTTCGGAGGGGCGTGGTGGGTAGCGCCCAGCGCTTATTTTGTAGGCGTGGCGGCTATCGTTGTTTCGGGCATTATACTGAAGAAAACCAGAATGTTTGCAGGTGACCCTGCGCCCTTTGTTATGGAGCTGCCTGCCTACCACCTGCCTACCGTCAGCAACGTGCTGCGCTCCATGTGGGAGCGGGCGTGGGGGTTCATCAAGAAGGCGGGCACCATTATCCTGCTTGCTTCCGTGCTTATCTGGCTGCTGTCAAGTCTGGGCACTTACGCTGATGAAGGCTCCACTGTGTTCGGGTTCCTTACCAATGAAGCAGAGGAAGCCGTCAGCATTCTCGACTATATCGGCGGAGCGATCTGCTGGATATTTGCGCCGCTTGGCTTTGGCAGTGAGACTGCCGCCGTTGCTACCATTATGGGCTTGCTGGCTAAGGAAGAGGTGGTCGGCGTGTTCGGCGTGCTGGACTTTGAGGGTATGAGCCAATTGGCGGGGTACTCCTTCCTTATCTTCAATCTGCTGTGTGCTCCCTGCTTCGCCGCTATCGGCGCTATACGCCGGGAGATGAACAGCGCTAAGTGGACTTGGTTTGCGATAGGGTATCAGTGCGGGTTCGCTTATGTTATTTCGCTTATCGTTTATCAATTGGGGTGCTTGTTTACGGGCGCAGGGAATGTGTTCGGAGCGATTGCGGCGTTTGTGCTGATGGCGGGCTTGCTGTTCCTGCTGTTCAGACCCCAAAAGCAAAACTAAGCCGTATTAAAAGTTTTGGAAAGGGAGCCATACGGTGTTCGCTTTGGGTGCGGCGTCCGTGCCGCACCTTGGGCGAACACCTACGGCGTCCGTGCCGTGGGGAAAAGCCTTTTTCAAAAGGTTTTCCCTCGGAGCTTGTGAAAGATAGAAAAGAGGTACTGTTATGGGAAATCTTTCTACAATAATAATCGCACTTGTGCTTGCTGCTGTCATCGGACTTATCATCTTTTTCATGATACGCAATAAGAAAAAAGGCAAATCCTCCTGCGGCTGCGGCTGCGGGTGCGAGGGGTGCTCAGCTGCAGTCGGGTGCGGGCAGAAGCGGGATAATAAGAGCTGAGTTTTATATAGCTTGAGGGAGCGTGCGCTCCCTCTTTTTTTGCAAAAAAATACGGCAGCCTTCGCTGCCGTATTCCTTATTAAATTCATCAGGTACGCAGTACGGAGATCTTCCCCTTCAAGGTGTTCGCCTGAGCATTCAGCTCCTCGCAGCTTGCCGCACTCTCCTCGGCAGTAGCGCTGTTCTGCTGAACGACCTCGGCGATCTCGTCGATGCCCATCTTGACCTGCTTGACCGACTCTTCCTGCTTCGCAGTCTGTATCGCAATGCCGTCGATAAGCTCGTTGGTCTCCTTGGTTATCTCGATTACCTTCTTCATTGCCTCCGCAGTCTTGTTGGCAATGTCTGAGCCGTTGTCAACGGCTTCTATACAGCTTCTGATAAGCTCGGAGGTGTTCTTCGCAGCCTCGGCAGACTTGCTGGCAAGGTTCCTTACCTCCTCAGCAACTACCGCAAAGCCCTTGCCGGCAGCGCCCGCTCTCGCAGCCTCTACCGATGCGTTCAGTGCAAGTATGTTGGTCTGGAATGCAATGTCCTCGATCGCCTTGATGATGTTGCCGATCTCGTTTGCGCTGCTCTCGATGTTCTTCATCGCCTGCAGCATGTTGCTTATCTCCTGATTCTGGTTGTTTACCAGCGTCATGGAGCTGTCGGACAGCTGCTGCGCCTTGTTTGCGTTCTCTGCGTTGAGACTGATGTTCTCGGAAATGTCCTCCAGCGACGCAGACAGCTCCTCAGATGCGGCAGCCTGCCTCGTGGTACCCTCTGCAAGCGAGGAAGCGCCGGTAGCGATCTGCTCGGAGCCGCTGTATACCTCGTCTGCGGAAACGGTGATGCTCTGGATAACGTCCTGCATCTGCACACGCATCTGAATTGCGGATTCATGTATGGATTGGAAGTCGCCCTTGTATTCCAGCTGGCTCTTCCAGCCGAAGTTGCCTTCGGCGTTTGCCTTCATTCTCTCGGAAATGTCGGTCACATAACTGTCAAGCATGGCAATTGCGGCGGTCAGCGCCTTCGCCATGTCGCCTATCTCGGTGTTGGCGAGCTTGCCCTTGTAGCCGGGGTTGTGGCGCAGATTGCCCTTCTCGATCTCGAGCGCCATGGTGTTTATCTGCTTGATAGGGCCGCTTATTACTCTTCTTTCAAAGAAGAACAGGAATACTATCGCAACGATGACCATGCCTATCGCAATGAAGATACCCGTCATGGTAGCCTGATCGCGCATGGCGGCAAGCTCAGCGTTGGGGAAGCCTGCGAACAGTGCGCCCACGGTCTTGCCGGAGGCGTCCTGGAAGGGTATGTACTCAACTCTGTAGGTATCGCCAAGAAGCTCTACGTTGTCAATGAATATCTCGTTGTTCTGGATAACGTGCTGATATATATCGTCCCTCATTGTGGTGCCTACCTGACGGTTGCCGCTGCTGTCTATAAGGGATGTGGAAATTCTCAAATTGTCGCAGAAAATGGTAACCTGACCGCCTGTCTGAGCAGCTATGGAATCGCAGGTGTCATAGTCGTTGAACTCGTAGCCTATGGCAATGGAGCCGCCCTCGTAAACAACGTTGGAGAGGTAGTACATATAAGTACCGTTTTTATCCGTGTAAACGTTGTTCACACTGGTGGCTATGGCATGACGCAAGCCCTCGTCGGAAAGCTCACATTCCTCGGTGGCGTAGATCAGCTCGCCTCTTGCGTTGCCGAAAACACCGAAAACGCCGGGAGACTTCAGCATACTGTCCCAATAAGCTTTGATGCCGTCGTCGTCGTCATTTGCAATAAGCTCTGAAAATACAGGGTCATTGTCCATCAGATCGGCAATCATCGCAGTTTCAGTGATTCTGGACCGCAGAGTATATGAAAGTACATTGGCAGTAGCGTCCGCCAACTGTGTTAGACCGGTTCTGCCCATCTCAGTCATCAGAACTGTGAATGTTGCTGTAATGATAACTGCCAACGCCAACAAAAGTCCGTTGGCTATAAGCATAATGCGT
>JAFLUH010000136.1 GCA_022508895.1 Oscillospiraceae bacterium | reverse complement strand
TATCTTATCATAGCATTATATGCCATATTCGATATTTGTTAGCTTTAAGGCAGTTGTGCGAAGAATGTCGAAAAAATCTTTTTGGTCACAATAACACAATAAAATTCGACAAGTTTCGACAAAAAGAGACTTGTCGTTTTTCTTTAACTTACTGTTTTTATATTTGGCTGAGATATCGCCATAAAGCTCTCGCTGAAATATTTGATATCCATCCACTTTTGATTATAGATATAATAAAACTTATCCATTAAACAGCATATATACTATACATAAGAAAAACTTATCATTTTAATAAGAAATCCAGATTGATTTACCTCAAAATATGTGTTATATTGTATTTAGCGAATCAAGTGCGGAGGCGATCATTATGGCAAACATTCTTATCGTTTACTATTCCCGTAAGGGTGAAAACTACTGGAACGGCTCTGTCAAGAGCATTGCAAAGGGCAATACCGAACGTGTTGCAGAGTTCATTCAGAACGCTGTGGGCGGCGATCTGTTCGAGGTCGATACCGTGCGACCCTATTCCGAGAGCTATATGACCTGTATCGAAGAAGCAAAGCAGGAGCTTCGTGAAAATGCCCGCCCCGAGATCAAGGCTTTCCCCGATAGCTTTGAGGACTATGACACTATATTTGTAGGTTATCCTAATTGGTGGGGTACGATGCCGATGTGTATGTTCACGCTGCTTGAAAAGTATGACCTGACGGGTAAGACAATTATTCCGTTCTGCACCAACGAGGGCAGCGGTATGGGTTCCAGTGAGCGTGACCTCAAAAAGCTGTGTACAGGGGCAAACGTCAAAGCAGGACTTTCCATTCACGGTGCGGAGGCTGAAAGCTCCGAAAGCAAGGTCGCTGCATGGGCTAAGAAATCTGTATGATTACCGACGAAGAAATAATAATCAGGCTCTACCGGGAAATGTATTCGGCAATGATAAACAAAGACCGGGCTGAGCTTGAACGGATACATGATGACAGCTTTGTTTTGTTCCACATGACTGGAATGAAGCAATCGAAAAGTGAGTACATTTCGGCAATTATGGGCGGCACACTGAATTATTATTCCGCTGTCCATGATGATATGGAAGTAGCAATAAACGGTGATACAGCAAGGCTGACAGGCAAAAGCAAGGTCACGGCAGCGGTGTTCGGCGGCGGAAAACAAACTTGGAGATTGCAGCTCGATTTTGAGCTTATACGGAAAAACGGCGAGTGGTATTTTACCCTTGCAAAAGCTTCAACTTATTAGGAGATAAACCTTATGCTGAAACAGATCAGATACTTTCAATCGGTGGTACAGCTTGGCAGCTTTACCGCCGCAGCGGAGGAGCATTTTATCTCCCAATCCGCAATCTCACAGCAGATAAGGGCGCTTGAAGATGAGCTTGGTGTTGCTCTGCTGAACCGCAAAAAGCGGAGCTTTACGCTGACAGAGGCGGGGGAATATTTCTATAAGAAAAGTCTGGTGCTGGTTGCCGATTATGACGCTGTCTGCCGTGAATTACAGCGTATTTCGGGGAATAGCGGTGAGCTGCTCCGTATCGGCGTTCTGAAAGGCTACAGCGGAAATGAGTTTCAGAATGCCGTGTCCGAGTTTACCGTGCAGTTCCCCGATGTGACGGTAGAGGTCACACACGGCAATCACGATGCACTGTATGAGCTTTTGCGGAGCGGCGAGCTTGATATTGTCCTGAACGATCAGCGCAGAGCCTTTTCTGACGAGTATATCAATATCGTCCTTGATATTCGTGAATATTACGCCGAGATCTCGGCAAACAGCCCTCTGGCACAGCTTGACGAGGTAGAGATTGCCGACCTGAAAAACATTCCCCTTATCCTTCTTTCTTCAGAAGAACAGCAGGAAACGGAGCGCAATTTCTACAATAACGACCTTGGTTTCAGAAGTGAGATACACTTTTGCGAATATGTAGATGACGCTCATATGCTTGTCATTCAGTGCAAGGGCTATATGCCGATAGAGGGCAGCGGCGATACTGCTCAGACAGCGGCAAAGGCTGTGAAATTGATACGGAATGGAAGTCCTCTTATCAGGCGGTATTGTGCGTTTATGAAAGCGGATAACCCTTCAAAGCACACAAATGAATTTAT
The DNA here is from genome assembly GCA_022508895.1 of Oscillospiraceae bacterium. Taxonomy (GTDB): domain Bacteria; phylum Bacillota; class Clostridia; order Oscillospirales; family Ruminococcaceae; genus Ruminiclostridium_E. The sequence continues at coordinate 1,338 of JAFLUH010000136.1, read as the reverse complement.
TGAAATACTGAAAAAGAAATTTTGAAGAAAGTGCAATGAAAGCTGTAAGGAGGAAAACTATGGAATACGCAAAATTAGGCAACACGGATATTGAGGTATCAAAGCTCTGCGTAGGCTGTATGAGCTTTGGAGTGCCGTCTGAGGACTTTCACCTGTGGACGTTGAACTATGAGGACAGCTCGGCAATGGTGAAAAAAGCGCTTGATCTGGGTATCAACTTTTTCGATACTGCAAACACCTACTCCCACGGCACCAGTGAGGAATTTCTCGGAAAGGCTGTCCGTGAGCATACCTCCCGTGACAAGGTGGTGATTGCCACAAAGGTTTATTTCAACGAGGGCAAGCTTTCAAAGCAGGGTATCCTGACTTCTGTTGACCAGTCCCTGAAAAGACTGGGCACGGATTACATTGACCTTTACATCATTCATCGCTTTGACTATGATACGCCTATTGAGGAAACGATGGAAACTCTTGACAGTCTTGTAAAAGCAGGTAAAGTTCGTGCGCTGGGTGCTTCTGCGATGTACGGCTATCAATTCATGAATATGCAGATCGCCGCTGAAAAGAATGGGTGGACGAAGTTTGTATCCATGCAAAATCATTACAATTTGCTCTACCGCGAGGACGAGCGTGAGATGATACCGATATGCAGACAGCACGGAGTGTCGCTGACGCCTTACAGTCCTCTTGCGGCAGGCAGACTGGGCCGAAAGGAATGGAAGACCGATTCCAAACGCAGTCAGACCGATAAGGTCGCTGTTTCAAAATATGACAGCACTCAGGAGCAGGATATGCAGATAGTACAGCGTGTGGCGGCTCTTGCCGAAAAATACGGAGTATCAATGTCGCAGATCGCTGTTGCTTGGCTATTGGCAAAGGGCGTTACCTCGCCTATTATCGGTGCTACCAAGCCAAAGTATTTTGATGATATTGCAAACGCTTTCAATATCAGGCTTACTTCTGAGGATATGGCTTATCTTGATGAGCTGTATGTTCCGCATAAGATCACGGGTGCGCTGTAAAGAGGATTTATTTAGTGCGAGAGTGTAAACTTATGGAGTGAAGACGTCTATAAGATATGAGTATGTGAGATAATCACTTTGAGTGTGTCATATTCGATATTTGTTATCTTTAAGACAATTATGCGAAGAATGTCGAAAAATCTTTTTCGTCACGATAACACAAGTTGAAAGCTACATTTTTAGTGTAACTTGCACCAAAAATGTAGCTTTTTCTATTATATATCTTTTATATATCTTTTTCTATTATATATTAACTAACCGCAGATTGCTAAGCAGTCTGTGGTTTTGCTTTTAGGAGAAACCATGAACAAAATCA
>JAFLUH010000135.1 GCA_022508895.1 Oscillospiraceae bacterium | reverse complement strand
GGCCCTCGCCGTGTCGCTGGCCCCCTCTGTCCTGGCGGCTTCGCCGCCCGCAGCAGACGACCTTGCAAGCGCAGTTCACTGCGCTTGCAAGGTCGTCCCCCAAATCCGCAGAGCGGATTTGGGGCTCCGCCCCGCTCTGCACAGCACCCGGCATAATGAGGCAGCCGTCCGCCCCTCGCTCAGACAAGCACTCCGCAAAACACCCAACCCGCCCCCCTTTTCCATACGCCTCGCCACTTGCTCACCCTCATTCCCTTTCCGATACCTCGTATACTCACTGCCTTTACAAAACCGCAAAAATATGCTACAATAAATAAAATCCCCAAAGGCAGGCCCCCATGAAACTAATAATAATCTTCGGCCCCCACGCCGTAGGCAAGATGACGGTGGGACAGCACCTTGCCGAGATGACTGACCTGAAGCTCTTCCATAACCACATGACTATCGAGCCTATCACCGAGCTGTTCAAGGGGTACCCCGAACACTTCCATCGTCTTAAAGACCTGTTCCGCAATGAGATATTCAACTCCTTTTTGAACACTGATCAATACGGCATGATCTTTACCTATATGTGGGCGTTTGATGCGCAGGAGGACTGGGACTACATAAACAATTTAGAGCAGCTTTTCCTGTCCCATGGCGCAGAGGTGTACTATGTAGAGCTTGAAGCGGATTTCAACACCCGCATACAGCGCAACAAAACCGAAAACCGCCTCCTGAACAAGCCCTCCAAACGCAATACCGAATACTCCGAGCAGCTTTTCAGACATTTAGAGGAAAAATACCGCCTGAACTCCCTGCCGGGTGAAATAAAAAAGGAACATTACCTGCGAATAAACAATACAAATATGCCCCCGGAGCAGACAGCACTGCTTATAAAGGAAACCTTCGGACTGTGACCATGGAATTGAACATTGTACTAATAGAACCCCAGATACCACAGAACACTGGCAACATAGCCCGCACCTGCGCCGTAACAGGCGCAAGGCTGCACCTTGTAAAGCCAATGGGCTTTTCGGTGGACGACAAAAAGCTGAAACACGCAGGCCTTGACTATTGGCACTATCTTGACATAACCTACTACGACGGCTTACCCGACTTTTTCGCCAAAACCACAGGCGAATACTTCTACTTCTCCACCAAAGCCGTAAACACCTACTGCGACGTGACCTACCCCGATAAATGCTTCCTGCTTTTCGGCAGGGAGGACAAGGGTCTGCCCGAGGATCTGCTTTTCGCCAACAAGGACCGCTGCGTCCGTATCCCCATGATAGACGAAATGAGGAGCCTTAACCTTTCCAACAGCGCTGCCATCGGCGCTTACGAGGTACTGCGGCAGTGGGGATTTCCCGAGCTGCAAAACAAAGGCAGCCTCACAAAATACGTCTGGACAGACGCAAACAATATGTAAATAACCGAAAGGAGACAAATAAATGGCAAAGACAAAGATAATCACCGACAGCGGCTGCGACATTTCCAAGGAGGACGAGGTACGCTACAACATCGACATAATGAGCTTTGAGGTAACTCTCGGCGACAAGACGCTAATAGAGCGCCGGACCGTCACCAACAGGGAGTTCTACGAGCTTATCGACAAGTCCGAGGACCTGCCCAAAACCAGCCAGATAACGGTCTTCCGCTTCGAGGAGAAGTTTAAGGAATGCGTGAAGGAGGGCTGGGACGACGTCATAGTGGTGCTGATAAACTCCACCGGCTCCCAGACCTACGCCAATGCAGTGCAGGCGGAGCAGAACCTCCGTGAATCGGGCGAGCTTGGCAAAACAAGGATACATGTGGTAGACAGTCACTGCTACTCCGTAGGCTACGGCTACCCCGTGGTAGAGGGTGCAAGAAAGCTGGAGGCAGGCATGAGCTGCGAAATGGTTCTTGCCTTCATGGAGGACTGGTTCAACTGCTGCGAGATATACATAATCGGCTTCAACCTGCGCCACATGAAGAAGTCGGGCAGGATAAGCGCCGCCGCCGCATTCTTAGGCGAAATGCTGTCCTTAAAGCCGGTGATTTCCCTGATAGACGGCGAGAGCAAGGTGATAAAGAAGTGCAGAGGCGAGAAAGCCGCAGTCCTTGCCGCCGTTGACTACATCTACGAGCAGATGATACCCGAAACGCCGTGGCACATTCTGACCACCACGGCCCCCGAAATGGAGGAGCTGTTCAGAAAGCAGATGGAAAAGAAGTGCGGCAGAGACCTTCTCATGCAGGAGGAGTGCGGGTATGTGGTCGCCAGCAATGCGGGACCGAAGTTTATCGGGGTCATAATAAAAGGTAAACCCCGCAGATAGCTGACAGTAAAAAGTAAACAGCAGTGAGTGTTTATGTGGCTTTGCACGCAAAGTCACATAGCTTTTTAAAGGGGGATTTTAAATAATTGAACAACGTTCAGATAACGCTTTGAGAACACGTCTGAGCGAAGTTCAAAGGAGGGACCTGTGAGAAACGACTTCATAGACAACGGCAGTCCCTTTGACTGGGGGAAGACCTCCGAGGACTACGCCAAGTACCGTGACATCTACCCCGAGGCGTTTTACGATAAGTTAGCGGAGCTGTCCATCGGAGTAAAAGGTCAGACCGTCCTCGATTTGGGAACGGGCACGGGCGTGCTGCCAAGGAATATGTACCGCTACGGCGCGGACTGGACAGGCGCAGACATATCGGAAAATCAGATAGCCTACGCAAGAAAGCTCACCGAGGAAGCGGGCATGGATATCAGATACATCGTCTCCCCTGCCGAAGCGGTGGATTTCCCCGACGGCACCTTTGACGTTATCACCGCCTGCCAGTGCTTCATGTACTTTGACAAAGCGGTATTGCTGCCGAAAATATACAAAATGCTCAAGCCGAACGGACATTTCTGCGTCTTATTCATGGCGTGGCTGCCCGAGGAAAGCCCCATCGCCAAAGCAAGCGAGGAGCTGGTGCTGAAATACAATCCGTCGTGGACGGGCGGGCACATGACGAGGTACACCCTTGAAACGCCCGAATGGTGCGGCGATATGTTCGAGCCTGCCAATATGCTGACCTGCGACCTGGCGGTACATTTCACAAGAGAGAGCTGGCACGGGCGCATCAAAGCCTGCCGAGGCATAGGAGCGTCCTCCCTCGGCGAGACGGAGAGAGAGCTGTGGGAGCAGGAGCACAAAGCCTTTCTGCAAACCGTCCCCGAAAGCTTTGACATACTGCACTATGTTTCCATACTCGACCTGAAGAAAAAGTGAAAAATTTTCCCGTTTTTCTGTAAACTTTTTACATAAATCCTCTTGAAAAACACCGCCGTTTCTGCTACAATTATAAGAGCGCAATTTATTATTTTTTCATAAAAAGGAAGGTGCCAAAATGAGCAAGCTCAACAAGAAAAACGTAGAAGACCTGAATGTAAAGGGCAGATATGTCCTTGTCCGCGTGGATTTCAACGTTCCCCTGAAGGACGGAAAGATCACCAACGACAACCGTATCGTAGCTGCCCTGCCCACCATCAACAAGCTGGT
>JAFLUH010000134.1 GCA_022508895.1 Oscillospiraceae bacterium | reverse complement strand
AGTCTGCTGAGTTTGCAAGGGATAAAAATGCGTTTGCGGGCGGCAGTCCCACAAAAGGGAGAAGCACTGCCAAAAAAACGAAGCAGAAAAAGCCCGGTTCACACCAACCGAGGGATGCAGACGTTACTTCTGGACATGATGTCCAGAAGTCAGAAAACAAAACAGACAGTAACGATGTGCAGGATAACCACAGCAGTTTTCAGAGTGATACCAAGAAAACAGCAGGGCAGAAAGCAAAGTCTGGTCAGAAGAAGCGCAGACAGCAGGGGCAGTTCCAAAAGGAAAACAGCTTCACGGAGAATAAAGAAAAGCCTGATAGTGACAATACGGGAAGTAAAGCACATGACGGTTTTTCAAAGGAACAAAATGCCTTTACGGAGGAGGGCGGCGGGGAACAGACCGAAGAAACAAAGGATTTCAAGGACGATTACCGCCGCAGGGACACCTACCACCAGAGCGAGAAAAAGGGCAGATACCGCAGGCGAGAACATCAGGACAGGGAGCGCACGAAAAAAAATGATTCCCGGCGTGACTTTCAGACAAAGGACAGTGCCTTTACAGAAAGCAGCACATTTGCCGGGGACGGAGAACCGGAATTTCAGGGCAGCAAGAGATCAGACAGGCTGCAAAGGAAAGCGGAGAGAGCCGGGAAAAAGACCGAAGCGGCAAGGAAGAAGCTCCCAAAGAAAAAGGAGTATTCCTTAGAGCGTGTCTTTGATGAAAAGACGGGCAGGGCAAAATATGTCCTGACCGCAGTGGAAAAGGAAAAGCCTTTCAAAGAGGATAATCCGTTAAAGAGGATGGCGGGCAGAGCCGGATCGGAGTTTACCAATTATGCACATGGCAAGGTTGCCGAATCGGAAAAGGAAAACTCTGCGGTGGAGGGCGCACACAAGACGGAGCAGAAAGCCGAAGATGCCTACCGCTTTGCGAATCGGCACTACAAAAACAAAGACCAGAGGCAGCGTGAGAAAATGGCGAAGCTGGAGAAAAAACAGTTCCAAAAAGAAGTCAATTTCCGCTACCAGAAGTTTTTGGAAGAAAACCCGGAAATGCAGGAAAAGACCTTAAAGAAGCAGTTACAGAAAAGGTTGCAGAAGCAGCGCATCAAGCGTGAGTATGCAAAGGCAAGGCGGGTGGGGCAGGCGGCAAAGGATACAAAGGAAGCGGCTGTAAAGTCCGCCAATTTTACCACAAAGGTTGCGAAAAAATTGCAGGAAGCAGCGGCAAAACACGCATCACTCCTTGTAACAGTCGGGGCTTCTGCGCTTCTGCTCATTATGATAATGACTTCCATATCGTCCTGCGGGGCGATGTTCTCGGAGGGAATAAGTACCACACTGGCAGGGAGCTACATGAGCGTCCCGGCAGAGATTGATGCCGCTGACCTGGCTTTTTCGCAGCTTGAAATGGAATTGCAGAAAGAGATTGATTCCATAGAAACGGATTACCCGGACTATGACGAATACCGTTACAACCTTGACGCAATCGGTCATGACCCGTTTGCGCTGATCAGTTACCTTTCCGCAGTCCATACGGAATTTACAGCGGCAGACGTGCAGGGTGAGATAGAGAGCCTTTTTGACGAGATGTATGAGCTGACCATAAATCCCACCGAGGAAACGAGGACAAGGACAGTGACCAAGACAGGCACACGCACCGTCACAGACCCGGTGACAGGGGAGGAAACAGAGGAGGAATACGAGTATGAGGAGGAAGAAGAATACACCGTAACCATACTCGAAGTCACGCTTACCGTCACTGACTTAAATGTTGTCGTTGCAGGACACATGGACAGCGAGCAGAAAGAAATATATGCGCTTTATAATGAAACGCATGGATTGACACAGCAGTTTTATACGCCGCTCAACCTGTACTGGTACAATTATGTGAGCAGCTATTACGGATACCGCATCAATCCGGCAACAGGGGCAGAACAGCTCCACAGGGGCGTTGACATTGCAGTGCCGACAGGGACAACCGTACTTGCGGCGATGGATGGCACAGTCACGACAGCCGCCTATGACAGTTATTATGGGAATTATATCGTAATCGAGGACAGCAATGGTTACTGTACCAAGTATGCCCACATGGACACGTTAAGCGTCAGTGCGGGGCAGACCGTGAAGCATGGGGACACCATAGGAACAACAGGGAACACGGGGAGCAGTACCGGAAGCCACCTGCATATCGAGTGTCTGTATAACGGGGAGTATTATAACCCGTTATTTTATTTTGAAGCCGGGGAAGGGACGCTCTACGGGGAAGCGAATGCGCCGGGAAGCGGCGGGGGAAATGCGATACCGCCTGATTCCTATGATGATGCGACAGTGCAGGCACTTTTGGAGGAAGCCGCAAAATATTTAGGCTACCCGTATGTATGGGGCGGATCAAGCCCGTCCACAAGTTTTGACTGTTCCGGTTTTGTCTGCTGGGTATTTACCAACAGCGGGGTACATAACCTGCCACGGACTACCGCCCAGGGCATCTATGACCAATGCACTCCGGTTTCGGCGGCAGATGCGAAAGCGGGGGACATTATCTTTTTCACAGGCACTTATAACTCTGCGGGGGCTGTGAGCCATGTGGGGATTTACTGCGGAAATGGTGTGATGATACACTGCGGCGATCCGATCAAGTATGCCAGCATCAATACGTCATACTGGCAGAGCCATTTTTATGCGTTTGGCAGACTGAATTAAATTAGAAATAAATGCCCTTTCTATGGGCATGGGAAGGAGAAATGATGTGACAAAGGAAAGGATTGAGAAAGAGCTTTCCAAAGTCCGGGGGCAGCTTGCCGATCTGCAGGAAAAGCAGAAGGACTTGGAGAGCCAGTTACAGATGGCAGAGGATGCGGAGAAAATGAAGTTCATTGAAAAGAACAAGATTTCTCTGGAACGCCTTATTTTGCTGAATAAAGTCAGCGAGGAAGAAATTTTGAGCCTGTTAAAGAAAAAAGAGCAGGAGGAACAGCAAACAAAGCAAACAGAAAGGGAGGCAGCAAGCCATGAACAAAAAAATGAAGTTACGTTATAGGGCAGTGTTATCACTGATTTTGTCCGCAGTGTTATTCTGTATGCCCGCAATGGCGTTTTCCATGAACGGGAACAATGTCATTGACGTGAAGGCAGAGGACAGCGGCACAGAGGAAGAAGCGGAAAACAGTACGGAAGAAAATTCCACGGAGCAGGAAACAGACAGCAGTACCGGAAGCGAAGCAGAAAGCGGAACCGTGTCGGGCAATGACACAGAGCCTGTGTGTACCTGTGAAGATAAATGCAGTGCTTATGAATATGACCATAGCTGCAAGGTGTGTGCGGAAGATTACAAGCTCTGCGCCTATAAAAAACCCAATGTGTCAATCAGCATCAACAAGCCGGACGGGTGGTTCAATGACACTGTGGAAGTCACTTTCACAGTGGCTGACCTGGCACATACGGGAAATTTTGAGCTTGCCATGATACAGGCAAAGATCGGTCAGAACGGGAGCTGGACAGACGTGACGGAAGATAGGAAACTGCAAATCTCGGAAAACTGTACCGTCTATGTGC
>JAFLUH010000133.1:2011-3556 GCA_022508895.1 Oscillospiraceae bacterium | reverse complement strand
CACTCAAAAGAGGCTGGACAGGCGTGCGGCTCGTGGAGCAGCCCTGTGCTTGCGGTCACGGACTGCGCTTGCCTTTTTGCGGTGCTATTGTACAACGGTACTGCCTCCCCAGCCACGCCTGCGCCCGCCCTCCCACCCCCTAAAACTTAGTTCCCCCAAAAAATTTTCCAAAACCTCTTGACAACTCCAAAAAATCTGCTATAATATAAAACATACTAATCACATAGGAAATATAGGAGATTATGTAAAATGGCAAAAGAATGGAAATTTGAAACAAAACAATTGCATGTAGGACAGGAGCAGTACGACCCCGTGACCGACGCACGGGCGGTGCCTATCTACGCCTCCACCTCCTACGTCTTCCGCAACTCGCAGCACGCTGCCGACCGCTTTTCCCTGAAGGACGCAGGCAATATATACAGCCGCCTCACCAACCCCACACAGGATATTTTCGAGCAGCGCATAGCTGCCTTGGAGGGCGGAGTTGCGGCGCTGGCTGCGGCTTCGGGAATGGCGGCGATAACCTACACGGTTCAGGCTCTCGCCAAGGCGGGCGACCATATCGTCGCCTCGAAAACCATCTACGGCGGCACCTATAACCTGCTGGAGCATACCCTGCCCGATTACGGCATAACCGCTGACTTCGTCGACCCCGAGGAGGAGGGCTCCTTTGAGGCGGCAATAAAGGACAATACCAAGGCTATCTTCATTGAAACGCTGGGCAACCCCAACTCCAATATCATAGACATCGAGGCTGTTGCCAAAATAGCCCACAGTCATAAGATACCGCTGGTGGTGGACAACACCTTCGCAACGCCATATCTGATAAGACCCATAGAGTACGGCGCAGATATCGTAGTGCACAGCGCTACAAAGTTCATCGGCGGTCACGGCACCGCAATAGGCGGCGTTATCGTTGACAGCGGCAAATTCGACTGGGAGGGCAGCGGCAGGTTCCCTCAGTTCACAGAGCCAAACCCCTCCTACCACGGCGTAAGCTTCACCAAAGCGGTAGGTGCGGCGGCGTTCGTTACCTACATAAGAGCCATACTGCTCCGTGACACGGGCGCGGCGCTGTCTCCTTTCCATGCGTTCATTTTCCTGCAGGGGCTGGAGACGCTTTCCCTGCGTGTCGAGCGCCATGTGGAGAATGCGCTGAAGATAGTGGAGTATCTTAACAAGCACCCGCAGGTGGAGGCGGTGCATCACCCGTCCCTGCCCTCCGAGCCGAGCCATGAGCTGTACAAAAAGTACCTGCCGAAGGGCGGCGGTTCGATATTCACCTTCGAGATAAAGGGCGGCGTTGCCGAGGCGCACAGGTTTATCGACAATCTGGAGATATTCTCCCTGCTAGCAAACGTGGCGGATTCCAAGTCGCTGGTGATACATCCCGCTACCACCACTCATTCACAGTGCAATGAGCAGGAGCTGGCGGAGCAGGGGATAAAGCCCAATACCATTCGGCTTTCGATAGGTACCGAGAATATTGACGACCTTATTGAAGCGCTGGAGGGTGCGTTTGAGGCGGTTAAATAAAAAATACCC
>JAFLUH010000133.1:0-1911 GCA_022508895.1 Oscillospiraceae bacterium | reverse complement strand
CTGAAATAAGTAGCCGAAAGCTCGCTCAGCCACCCTCCCAGCTTAGGGGTAAGCGCCTTCTCCTTCACCCGCCACAGCCAGTTGCCGCCCAGCGTGGACGGAGTATTCATGCGGCTGTCGGAGCCGAGGCCCAGCACGTCCTGCATGGGCACTATCACCAGCGCCGAGGGAGAAGAATAAACGCTCCTTATCATCGCCCTGTTCAGCGGCTCGAATAATGCCGCTCTTGTGTAGCGCTTTGCGTGTGCGCCTGCGGTGCGGTCGGCTCTGCTCCAGCCAATCACCGTGTCGTTGTCGTGGGTACCCGTGTAGGCTACCGAGTTTACGGGGTAATTATGGGGCAGGTGGTCGCTGTCCTCGTACTTGCCGCCGAAGCCGAACTGCATCACCTTCATGCCGGGGAAGCCGGTGTCCTCAAGCAATTGCTTCACGCTGTCGAATATCTCGCCCAGGTCCTCCGCAATGATATTCGGCTCGCCCAGCTTGCGCTTCACCTCGTTCCAGAAGTCCATGCCGGGTCCGGTCATCCACTTGCCGTTCACCGCATTCACGTCCCCTGCGGGTATGGAGCAGTAGGTGTCGAAGGCTCTGAAGTGGTCTATTCTCAGGGTGTCGTACATGGTGAGCGCTTTTTTCAGGCGCATTATCCACCAGTCGTACTCCTCTCTCTGCATTCTTGCCCAGTCGTACAGCGGGTTGCCCCAGAGCTGACCCGTTGCGGAAAAGTAATCGGGAGGTACACCCGCTACCGCAGTGGGATTGCCCGCTCCGTCAAGCTGGAACAGGTCGGGGTGCGCCCAGACGTCCGCGCTGTCCAACGCCACATAAAACGGCATATCTCCGATTATCCTGATACCGTTGCGGTTGGCGTAGCGGCGCAGCTTGCTCCATTGGGTAAAGAAAATATACTGGACGAATTTCCAGAAGGAGACACGCTCCACCTGCTCCTCCGCCGCCTTTTTCATTGCACCCGGCTCACGGAAGCGCAGCTCCTTGCTCCACGTCCAGAAGGGGCGCAGCTCCTCCGTCTCCTTGATGGACATGAACAGGGCGTAGTCCTCCAGCCACCAGCTTTCCTCCTGCAAAAAGGCAAGATAGCCCACGTCCTCGTTGAAGTGCTTATGGGCTTCTCTCAGCAAAGCCATCTTGGTGCGGTTCACCTTTTCGTAGTCAACGAAGGTAGGGTCGGCGCCGTAGTCGGCAGAGGCACAGCTTTCCTTTGTGATAAGTCCCTGCTGCACCAGGTCGTCAAGGTCTATCAGCAGAGGGTTTCCCGCAAAGGCGGAGAAGGACTGGTAGGGGCTGTCGCCGTAACCCGTCGGTCCCAAAGGCAGTACCTGCCAGAAGCTCTGTCCCGCCTCCTTCAGCCAGTCAACGAAGTTTTCCGCGGCTGAGCCGAAGGTGCCTATCCCGTAGGGAGAGGGGAGGCTTGTAATGTGCATTAAAATTCCGCAGCTTCTCATGTGTTTTCCTCCAATAATGAGGGGTTTTCTTTTATTATAGCAGATTTTGGGGATATGTCAACGGGTGAGTGTCTTGCGCAGACGGCGTTCGTGGGCACGCCCACACCCGATTTTATGTTTACAACTGACCTCTTGTTATAGTGTTTTTTCTCGCCTTTCACGGGCTATGTTCTTGTCTTTACAACTGCCCTCTTATTCCAATCTTTTATTCCGTCTTTCACAGGAATCGGCGGGCTGCCGCCCTGCACCCGCCTTAAGAGGGTGGTCTTTTTGAAAAAAGACCACCCCCTTAAGAATTCCCCAGAAAAACTTTTTATTTATGTCGTACTCTCTGCAATCGGGGAAATAGCTTCAAATAGCAGTGCTTATGGGCGACGTTTCACGCGGATAGTGTAGGTGCATACGCCTCTTTTTCGTGTCGCAGACACTCAAAAGAGGCTGGACAGGC
>JAFLUH010000132.1 GCA_022508895.1 Oscillospiraceae bacterium | reverse complement strand
AAGCCCCCCTTGACGTAGCTTGTACCGCACTCCTCGCAGCGATCGGTCATGATGCGGACAGACTGGCTTACCACCTTCTTGCCCTCACGCGTAGCCTTATGCTGCTCGTTGCGAACGTGCTCCATCTCATGGGACATGACACGGATTTTTGCCTTTACAGGATCCATCTTAGATGGCATTTGGAAAGAAACTCTGCTATCGTTGGAGATATCCTGATAGCGCCTTGTGCGGCATTTTTCGCACTGGCAGCTGGGACAAGTCTCCGTAAAGCCGTCGCCCTGTTTTCGGCTGTCCTCCGGTGTACCTGCAGGCTCACGCTTTTCAGCGCGTTGGCTCAGACCCTTGGTACTGTTCTGCAAAGCGGATTCGGTAACCGACTGAGTGGAATACTGTTCCTGTACAGCTTCGATCTGCATAGGTTTCCCTCCTTTCCTATATTTACATTTAGAATAACATATTTTAAAGTATTTTTCAAGAGTTTTTTCAAAAATTTCCTTTGTAATAACTTACAATTTTTCTCAGCAAAATGCACAAATCATATACCAATTTACTATAAAAGAGGCTACACTTTCCCAAAAAATGTAACCTCTTTTTTTTACAAATTACTGTTTATACTTTTTACTCTTTACTCAGTCCTCAGCGCCTCCACAGGATCCTTCTTGGCGGCGACTCTTGAAGGAATGATACCTGCGATAAGCGTCAGAATCATGCTTATAGCCACCAGTATGACCGCTCCCATCACAGGCAGTGCCGCTCTCAGCCCTTCTATCTCCGTAAGCGCATACAGAATAGCGTTTATCGGTATGATAAGCAGCAGCGACACCCCGATGCCGATAACGCCTGAAACCAGTCCCACGATAAGCGTCTCCGCATTGAAAACAGTGGAAACGTCGTGCTTGGAAGCTCCGATAGCGCGCAGTATACCGATCTCTCTCGTCCTCTCCAGCACGGAGATATAAGTGATGATGCCTATCATTATTGAAGAAACCACCAGCGAGATCCCCACGAATGCGATCAGCAGATAGGAGATACCGCTGATAATATCCGTAATGGAGGACATCAGCAATGCCACATAGTCGGTGTACTTGATCTCGTCCTCCTCGTCCACCGATTTATTGTAGTCCGCAATGGCCTCAGCTATCCTGTCCTTATCCTCGAAGGTCTTTGCATAAATGTGCACCGAATCGGGATTATCGGGGTCGGCATACCCAAGCTCCGAAAGAACGTCGTCATAGTTGGAATCGGAAAATTCATCGGGCGTATAATTCTCAAACAGCGCCTCATACTGCTCGTCGCTGATATCGGTCATATCCAGCGCCGCCGCCAGCTCCTCCAGCGTCCGCACAGCCAGCAGCTGCTCGATATTCTGAGTATACATAGCCTGAGCCACATAACCGAACAGCGTATCCTCGTCCATCTCACCTATATAAGACAGTATAGTCTCAGGGTCTACCCCCATGCTTTCCGCATACATACCTGCCACCATCTGCACCAGCTCCTCGTGGGAGTACTGTGACAGATAGGGCATTGCGAACTCCATTGCCTTAGCCTCGTCGGGCAGCATCATGATGAACTTGTATATATCCGCCTTTTCGGAAATGCTGAGCCCGCTCAGGAACTCCCCGACCTTAGCCCTCATCTCCGCAATGGTAGGAGCGACATATTCGTCGTTCTTGAAGGGAACTCCCGCAATAATATCGGTATCGGGATCCTCCATCTGCTGCTTGACTATCTCGCTGCCGTTGGTTTTTTCGATAACGTACTCCGTAAGGTTCTTGGTATATCCGATATAACCCGACAGCATGGTAGCGGTAGCTTCCTCATTGGGACGGATAAAGCCTACTATCTTCAGCTTGACTCCCACGTCCTCCGAGTTATACAGATACTCGATCCCAGTCTCGTTTTCGGTAAGGTTCACATACCCCTTTCCGCCCTCGACTGCCTGATAGTACTCGCAGGGAAGTATCAGCTTATATTCCTTCTCGCAAAGCTCCTGATAAGTCCACTCCACCTTACCGTAGTCGTCTACCACCTCGCCCGTCATGACCTTTCTCATAAGCTCAGGCAGCACCTCGGTATCCTTCAGTCCCAGCGTATACATAACGATATCGGGAAGCTGATTTCTTCTTGTAAGCACGATAACTATCTCGTCATAATTCTGCGGCCAGCTTCCGTAAACCAGATCGTACTGGTTCTTCAGTATATCGTTTACCGGCGTTCCGTCCTCTGCGGGCAGCAGCTCCTCCCACATTTTCATGCTGCTCATCATCATAGCATTGGAGCCGCTCTGGAACACGCTGCTCATACCGGTGGTATTGGACATGACCTCCGCCAGATCCACCTTCAGTATATTTCCCGACTCCTCCTGCGTGAACACAGGCATCTGCACGTTGTAGGAGTAAGAGACGGCGCTTGCATATTTCTGTATCTTATCGCTGGAATCCACAAATTCCTTAAAAGCGGCAAGATTGTTGGTCTGCCTTGCGGAGGAGTTCAGCGCATTGAACACTTCATATATATTGGTATTGGCTCTCACCGTCTCCTGAGCAGGGGCTTCCTCCTCATCGCCCTCATCGTCGCTGCTTCCGGTATCCCTGTCCATGACAGCCCCGAACAGGCTGCCCAGATCGGTAGTCTCTTTAAGTATATCTATAGGGTAAGAGGAAAGGGTCTCCTCCTGGACCGTATTGATGTAGCTGTTGATACCGGTAGACAGCGACAGTATCAGCGCAATGCCGATGATGCCTATCGACCCTGCAAAGGAGGTTAGCAAGGTACGTCCCTTTTTGGTAAGCAGGTTGTTCAGCGACAGAGACACCGCCGTAAAAAACGACATGGAAACACGTTTTTTCTTAGCCGTTTTCTCCCCGTCGGTCTTAGGTGGCTCACAAGGGTCGGTATCGCTTACGATAGCCCCGTCCTTGACTCTTACGATTCGTGTAGCATACTCCTCAGCCAGCTCAGGGTTATGGGTGACCAGAATGACCAGCCTGTCATTGGCTATCTCCTTCAGCAGCTCCATGACCTGAATACTGGTCTCGCTGTCCAATGCGCCCGTAGGCTCGTCTGCCAGCAGTATATCCGGATTGTTTATCAGCGCACGGGCGATAGCCACACGCTGCATCTGACCGCCCGACATCTGATTGGGCTTCTTGTAGAGCTGATCTCCCAGCCCCACCTTTTCCAGTGCTTCCTTAGCCCTTTTTCTTCTCTCCGACTTGGAGACTCCCGAAATGGTCAGCGCCAGCTCCACGTTGGACAATACCGTCTGATGGGGAATAAGGTTATAGCTTTGAAAAATGAATCCAATGGAAATATTGCGGTAAGCGTCCCAGTCTCTGTCCTTGAATTTCTTTGTGGAAACTCCGTTTATTATAAGGTCGCCCGAGGTGCAGTGATCCAACCCGCCGATAATATTCAGCATGGTAGTCTTGCCGCAGCCCGAATGACCCAGCACGGCAACGAACTCGTTCTCACGGAACGTGATATTGACCCCGTTCAGCGCCGTAACCACATTTTCCTTCTCGCCGTACTTTTTTACAACATCTTTTAGTTGAAGCAAAGCC
>JAFLUH010000131.1 GCA_022508895.1 Oscillospiraceae bacterium | reverse complement strand
TAATAGTGTATGATAAGCTGAAGGTGGTGCTTATCAACAGGAACAGCAGGTGAATTGGCACTTCGGAGGAGGATACATGATCTTATCGGATAAGACTATAAGTGAAATGCTGAAAGAGGGCTCTCTTTTGATAGAGCCTTTGCAGGAGAGGCAGATCCAGCCTGCCAGCGTCGATATACGTTTGGGAGATACCTTCGCTGTTGTGGAAGATTCTGCGGACGGAATCATCACTATGCAGGACGAAATAAAATATAAGACGATAAAGGCGGACAAGTATCTTTTGCTGCCAAGACAGTTTGTGCTTGCTACCACAATGGAGTACATTTCACTGCCTGATGATCTGACTGCATTTGTGGAGGGCAGAAGCTCTTTGGGAAGAATGGGGCTGTTCATTCAGAATGCAGGCTGGGTAGATCCGGGATTCAAAGGGGAGATAACGCTGGAGCTGTTCAATGCAAACCGCTGCGCTATTGAATTGCAGGCGGGGCGGAGAGTGGGGCAGCTGGTGTTTGCAAAAATGGACTGCCCTGCTAATGAGCCATATAACGGTAAATATCAAGAGCAAAAGGGTGCTACGGGGTCACGGATATTTGCTGACAGTGAGCTGAAATAGCAAAAGTAAACCGGAGAAAATGATATTCTCCGGTTTTTTATTATAGAATTTTGGCGTATTCGCAGAGAAAGATGACCGTTCCCCATCAATAGTTTTCCAGAAGGGACTTGTAAAATTCGCAGTAGTCGCCGCGCTTTTCGTCGGTAAAGCTGATGGCTTCGCGGGGGTGGCGGTTGAGTTGACCTGTGAACATATATTGCAGGTCAAAGCCCCATACTATGCCCTTCTGTCTGAGGGGCACCATGTACCTCTCGATAAATTCAAGCAGACCGTAAAGGCTGTACTTGGGGTTTTTCAGGAAGCCGAGCAGCAGCTCCATTGCGCAGTTGCCTGCGCCTCTGCCCATGCCCATTGCAGTTGCGTCAAGGTAGGATACGCCGTAGGAAAGAGTCTCGATAGTGTTGGCAAAGGCGAGATTCTGGTTGTTGTGGGCGTGGAAGCCTACCTTTTTGCCGCTTTTCTCGGCGGCTTCAAGGTATGTTTTTGCCAATGCGCCTGCAGTTTCGGGATAGAGAGAGCCGTAGCTGTCTACAAGATAGATAATGTCCACACTGCATTCGGACAGCATACTCAGGGCTTCCTCCACCTGATTCAGGTTTGCCTGTGAGATAGCCATTATGTTGCAGCTTGTCTCGTAGCCTAAATCATGCAGGTACTCTATCATTTCGATGGCTGCGGGTATCTGGTGAATGTAGCAGGCTACACGCACCATGTCTATCACGCTTTCGCTTTTGGGCAGGAAGTCGGTTCTGAAGTCGCACCTGCCTACGTCAGCCATTACCGCTATTTTCATGTCGGAAATGTTGTCGCCTACTATGGAGCGTATGTCCTCCTCGCTGCAGAACTTCCATTTGCCGAAGTCGCTTTCCCTGAACAGGTTCTTGCTCGCCTTGTAGCCGAACTCCATATAGTCCACGCCGCTTTTTATGTTGGACTTGTACAGCTCCTTTACAAATTCGTCGGTGAACTCAAAATTATTGCAGAGCCCGCCGTCTCTTATCGTGGCATCAACGACCTTTATATCGGCTCTGAAACTCATCATATTGCCTTTTCTGGATTCCATTTCTGTCTCCTTGCTTTTGCTTTATTGATTTAAAGCGTATAAGTTTTTTTATTATTATAGCACAGGCATCGGGGTTTGTCAATAATTTTGTGATGGAGTTTTTCAAATGAATGTTACTGTGCGGCGTTTATTATACGCTGAATTTCTATCAGGGAATTTACTGTATATGTTTGACCGAAATCCTTTTTTATGTCGCTTCTGTTGATAAGGACGGATATTATTCCCAGCTTGTTTGCGCCGATCACATCCTTTTCTTCATCGCCTATATAGAGCATTTCATCGGGGGATACCGCAAAATGCTCCAAAAGCTTCAGATAGCCTGCACCGTGGGGCTTGCGATAGCCTGCGTCTACCGATGATACAAAGAAGTCTATCAGCTCCGAAAAATCGGAAATGCCCTGTAGGGCGAACTTGTTGTCCATTCCGTAGGGGGCGTCAGTCAGGATACCTGTTTTTGTTCCTGCTTGCTTCAGGTATAACAGAGCTTCCCTCGCTTCGGGAAACGGGACAGCATCGGCATTGAAGAAAGAGAAAAAGGCGGCTTTTATGCTTTCAATATCGGCTTGGCAGCCCCATGCGGACATTATCTCGGTGAAAATTTTATCTGAGGTCACTTCATGCTCCCGCGGGGTCTCTCTGACGTTGTATTTCATCAGTATATCACAGGCGGAGGTGAACATTTCCTCCGTCAATGCAATGTTGCAGTCAGACGCCGCTTTTTCCAGTGCGGGACGGTATAACGGGCGCCAGTAAAGAGGATAGTTTACCAGTGTTCCGCCTAAATCGAATGCTGCCGCTTTTATCATGCTTTGTCCTTTCAAATAAACACCGCCGGTATGCTGCTGCATATCGGCAGTTTTTCGTGATATCAGTTTAACATATACGGGTCTTTGTGTCAATATGCCGTCGGTTGAGCGGTTCATCTGTTCAGCAGCCATGCAAAGCCTTTTGCCGTTCGCAGGTCAGGCTCTGTGAAGTGGTTCCCGTCATTCCACTCCAATGCACACCTTTCCACGCCGTCCGCATTGCAGAGCAGCTCGTGCTGGCAGCGGATATTGTCGCCTACGGCGGACATGAGGCTGTTTCTTGTTTTTTCCTCTTTTTTGCCGAGACTTAAATATACCTGTGACGTGCAGATGACTTTGGTCCCGATGTAGCTTTTCCAGTCGGGAAACCAGACGGAGGGCGAGACGGCGGCTATTCCGCTGAATATATCGGTCTGATATGCCGACCACAGTGCAAATAATCCCGCTAAAGAATATCCGCCGAGATAAAAACGCTTTGTGCCGATTGATGGGTACATATTGTTTATCTCGGGAAGCAAGGAGTCGGTGATAAAGGACAGGGTCTGCGGTGCGCCTGAGCCGAAGGGCTCGCCGCCGAAAACCGCAGGGGCTTCCCACGGAGACAGCTCGGTGTTCCAATCCTCTATCAGAAAAGCGGCGAGAGTGAAGCGTGATTCGGGCGACAGCTCAGCGATAAGCTCCGCTTCCCTGTCCAGAAGCTCAAGGTCGTGCGCGTCCACGGCTTGTATCAGAAATGTGTCTGCTGCGCCGTTTTCGTGAATAAAGCACTTTTTGTTTTTGATCGTTTTCTCTGAAAGCATAGTTGGTGTCCCTCAGGTTTTTTCCGTTTGCTGCTGCGTTAAAAATAAAAGACCCTGATGGAGCCTTTTGATTTTGTGTTATTGTGACCAAAAGGTTTTTTAGCCACAAAGCATAAAAACACGCTCCCGTTTGATTGGGAGCGTGTCAGGAGTCGCCTTGCGACTGGTGGGAGCGGGTGGATTCGAACCACCGAAGCTGAAAAGCAACAGATTTACAGTCTGCCCCATTTGGCCACTCTGGAACGCTCCCTTATTTGATTTTGAGATTTGCAGCACAGTTATCCGGCTGCATCGGTGAAATTACTATCAAAGGCGGCTTAACCGCTGGAGCTGGTGGACGGATTTGAACCCCCGACCTGCTGATTACAAATCAGCTGCTCT
>JAFLUH010000130.1 GCA_022508895.1 Oscillospiraceae bacterium | reverse complement strand
AGGAGGTCATCATGGAAAAATATTTCGGGGAAAACACGCCCAAGCTGGGCTTCGGGCTTATGCGTCTGCCCAAGCTGTCCGACGGAAAGATAGACGTCGAACAGACAAAGGAGATGGTGGACCTGTTTATGGACGCAGGTTTTACATACTTTGACACCGCCTATGTTTATGACAACGGCGAATCGGAGCAGGCGGCAAGGGAAGCGCTGGTAGACCGCTACCCCCGTGAGAGCTATACTCTTTGCACCAAGCTCTGCGCATGGATGGGAGCTCACGACGAAAATTCCGCCAAGCAGCAGTTTTACATCAGCTTAGAGCGCACGGGAGCAGGCTATTTTGACTATTACCTTCTTCACGCATTGCAGCGCAATAATTACAAGGTTTATGACAAATATCACATCTGGGACTTTGTCAAAGAGCAAAAGGCAAAGGGGCTTATCAAGTATTACGGCTTCTCCTTCCACGCAGACCCCGAGCTGCTGGAGGAGCTGCTTACAGACCACCCCGACGTTGATTTTGTGCAGCTTCAGATAAACTACGCCGATTGGGAGAACCCCGGAGTAGCGTCCCGTGAGTGCTGGGAGATAGCAAGAAAGCACGGCAAATCCGTCACCGTCATGGAGCCTGTCAAGGGCGGCGCACTTGCCGACCCCATACCGAAAGCGAAAGAGATACTGAAAGCGGCGGCTCCCGATATGTCCATAGCGTCGTGGGCAATTCGCTTTGCAGCCTCCCTTGACGGTATAATCACGGTGCTTTCGGGAATGTCCGACGTTGCGCAGATGAAGGACAACCTTTCCTTCATGAAGGACTTCAAGCCTCTTACCGATGCGGAGCAGGCGGTTATCCTGAAAGTGCAGTCAGCCCTGAACGGCGACAGGTCGATACCCTGCACAGCCTGTCATTACTGCACCGACGGCTGCCCCATGAACATACCGATCCCCGAGATATTCCATGTAGCCAACCGTCAAAGGGGCAACGAAGCCTTCAGAGGCAGGCGTGAATACACGATAGCCACCACAGGAAAGGGAAAAGCCTCCGACTGTATCGGGTGCGGTCAGTGCGAAAACGCCTGTCCCCAGCAGATAGACGTTATATCCCGCCTAAAGGATTGTGCGGTGCGGTTTGAGCAGAAGTAAGGAAAGTCAGGACCCAAACAACAACGAGGACTACATAATTTCAGAGGAAGGTGATAATTTGAACGCTGTTCAAGCATTTGGATTAGGGCAGGTAGTGCTGACCGACGACTATTTTAAAAACGCCTTTGAGAAGGAGATAGCCTACCTGCTGAGCTTTGACACGGATAAGCTCCTTGCAGGCTTCCGAGAAACTGCGGGACTTGACATGAAAGGCGCAGTGCGCTACACGGGCTGGGAGGACGACCTTATCGGCGGACACAGCGTAGGACACTACCTCTCCGCAGCGGCTCAGGGCTGCGCTTCGCTTCCCGACGGCAGCGAGAACAAAGCGGCGCTGTACGGCATCATCACCGCCATGATCGACGGTCTGAAGGAATGTCAGGACAAGACAGGCACAGGCTTCATCTTCGGTGCAAAAATAATTGACAGGACCAACATAGAAAAGCAGTTTGACAACGTAGAAGCAAACCTGACCAACATCATCACACAGGCGTGGGTACCGTGGTACACCATGCACAAGATACTTGCCGGCATAATCGACGTATACAACTACACAGGCTACGAGCCTGCAAAGGCGGCGGCCTCGGCTTTAGGCGACTGGGTATACTCCCGCACAAGCAAATGGGATACGGAAATGCAGAACAGGGTGCTTGCCATAGAATACGGCGGAATGAACGACTGCCTCTGCGAGCTGTACGCCATCACCGGCAAGGACGAGCACGCCGTAGCCGCCCATTCCTTTGATGAAATAGCTCTCTTTGAAAGCGTATACAACGACACTCGAAATGCGCTTAACAACCGCCACGCCAACACCACTATCCCCAAATTCTTAGGAGCCCTGAAGCGCTACACCATTCTTGACGGAAAGACTGTTGCAGGCAAGACGGTAGACGCCTCAAAGTACCTTGAGTACGCCCGGCGCTTCTGGGAAATGGTGGTAAACAAGCACACCTACATCACCGGCGGCAACAGCGAGTGGGAGCACTTCGGCATGGACTATGTCCTTGACGCCGAAAGGACAAACTGCAACTGCGAGACCTGCAACACATACAATATGCTGAAGATGACAAGGCTCCTGTTCCGGATAACCGGCGACGTCAAGTACGCCGATTACTACGAGAACACGTTCTTAAACGCCATAATGTCCTCCCAGAACCCCGAAACGGGCATGACCATGTACTTCCAGCCCATGGACACAGGCTACTTCAAGGTGTACGGCACCGAGTTCACGAAATTCTGGTGCTGCACCGGCTCCGGCATGGAGAATTTCACAAAGCTGAGCGACAGCCTGTACTTCAGGGGCGATAACGCTCTGTACGTCAACCAGTACATAAGCTCCGCCGTAACATGGGCGGAAAAGCAGGTGACCGTAGAGCAGCATACCGATATCCCCAACACCGACGCCGCAAAATTTACCGTACATTCCACGGAGGGAGAAGCGGATATCGACCTGTATCTCAGGCTTCCCGACTGGCTTGCGGGAAAAGCTGCCGTAACCGTTGACGGCGCTGCATACAGCTTCACCGAAAAAAACGGCTTTGCAGCAGTGGAAGGTCCCTTTGCAGACGGCGCAGTGGTGGAGCTGACCCTTCCCATGGAGGTAAGAGCCCACAGCCTTCCCGACAACGGGAACGTATACGCCTTCAAATACGGTCCCGTAGTCCTTAGCGCCCTTCTGGGCACCGAAAACATGACGCAGGGCGTCACAGGCGTGGAGGTGACTATCCCGCAGTCAAAGCTGATAGGTACCGATTACGTTCCCGGCGGCTCCGATACCGTAAACATCTTAAACGGCAGCACCGTAGAGGAGTTCATAAAGAACATCAACGACAATCTTGTAAAAACGGAGGGCAAGGTAGAGTTCACTCTGATAAACACCGACGCCGACCTGACCTTCGTGACCCACTACTCCCAGCACACCGAGCGTTACGGCATCTACTGGGAGTTTGCAGGGAGCGGCGAAGACATGAATGCAGTGCGGCACATGAACGGCAGGAGAGCTGACAGACCGGCGGCTGACCTGCTGGATACCGTACAGCCCGGCTACGGTCAGTACGAGAACGACGAGCTGCACCGAATGGAGGAGCATGGCAGCGGCTCCACAGGCTCCACTGAAAACGGCACCTCCAGATACGCCAACGCAAACGGCAGCTTCACCTACCGTATGCTTGTGGACGACGGCAGCCCCACCTCTCTCTTAGCCACCTTTGCGAAGTCGGACAACGGAAAGACAATCCGCATCGCCGTAAACGGACAGGAAATTTACAGCGAGCTTCTGAATTACAGCGGAGCAGATGAAGAATATCAGGCGGAGATCCCCATTCCCAACCGCATTATCAGCGCAAACGCCGAGGCAGTCAGCGCAAACGGCGTTTCCGGAAAAGCCGTCACATTTGAGTTCAGCGGCATAGACGGAACGCAGTCCGCAAGGCTCTGCACCTTCCTTTACACTATCCGCAGCTTTGCGGCAAGCATCCCTTAACAGGCTGCACCGAAGTGCATAATACTGATCCCTCATTGAAAGTGTACACAAAAATTCTTCGTGAAAACCATATATTCAAGTT
>JAFLUH010000013.1 GCA_022508895.1 Oscillospiraceae bacterium | reverse complement strand
CTGTGCTTTACACAGGTGAAATGGGAGCAGGGAAGACCTACTTTACCAAGGGCATAGCAAAATTCTTCGGCGTAACCGAAGAAGTCACCAGCCCCACCTTTGCGCTGATAAACGAGTATTACGGCGACACCAACATTTTCCACTTCGACCTGTTCAGGATAAGCAGCTTTGACGACCTGTACGCCATCGGCTTTTTTGATTATTTCGGCAGAAACGGCGTACTGTGCATCGAGTGGAGCGAAAACATATCCTTTGACATGGACTATCCCGCAGCAGTCTACCGTGTGTCTATCGGTAAAACAGGCGAAACAAGCCGTGAAATAACTATCGAAAAGGTCAAATAATGCTGATTTTAGGTTTGGATTCCTCAGCCGTAGCAGGCTCCTGCGCCCTATGCGACATAAACGGGGAAAAGAAAACAGTCATAGCAGCTTCATTTGTGAACACCAAGCTCACCCATTCACAAACGCTGATGCCAATGGTCGAGGACATGCTGAAAAGCTCAGGCGCTGAGCTGAGGGACATTGACTTACTTGCAGTAAACTCCGGTCCCGGTTCATTTACGGGAATAAGAATAGGCGTTGCCGCAGTGAAGGGAATTGCCTTTGCTCTGAACAAGCCCTGCGCAGGCGTTTCAACTCTCCATTCTCTTGCATACAACCTTGCAGGCTTTGACTGCATTGCCTGCACAGTGATGGACGCCCGCTGCAATCAGTTCTATAACGCCCTGTTTGAAGTAAACGCCGAAAAAATCACCCGTATCACCCCCGACAGAGCGATCTCCGCAGCAGACCTTGCAGAGGAATTAAAACAGTACAATGACAAAAAGATAATTCTGGTGGGTGACGGCGCAGAGCTTGCACATAAAACAATAAACGAGGAATACATCGCTTTAGCCCCACTTACCGTAAGATTACAGCGAGCCGAAAACGTTTGCCTTGCAGCAGCCGAGTACGAAACCGTGACCGCCCGAGAGCTGCTCCCGATGTATCTCCGACTTCCGCAGGCGGAGCGGGAACGGCTGGCAAAAATAAACGAAAACAAAACGGAGGAAAAATCATGATTGTTTTAGGCAGCGACAGTGCAGGAACCGAGCTTAAAAATCACATTATGGAGTTCCTTGATGAAAAAAGCTATGAATACCTTGACTGCGGCGAGAGCAAGGATTACCCCGACATTGCCGAAACGGTATGCAAAAAAATAGTTTCAGGCGAAGCTGAAAAGGGAATACTTGTCTGCGGCACAGGCATAGGCATATCAATTGCGGCAAACAAGGTCAAAGGCATAAGAGCCGCCGCCTGCAGCGATTACTTCTCCGCAAAATACACCCGTCTGCACAACGACGCAAACGTCCTCTGTCTCGGCGGCAGGGTGATTGCAAGGGGAATTGCAAGCGAGCTGGTGAACGTATTTCTGACTACTGAATTTGAAGGCGGCCGCCACGCTGCCCGTGTTGAAAAAATAATGAAACTGGAGGAAAGCTAAGCGTTATGGAAATGCTCAAAATTCTTGACCACCCTCTCCTGCAGCACAAGGTATCCCTGCTGCGTGACAAAAACACAGGTTCAAAGGAATTCCGCGAGCTGGTTTCGGAAATCGGAATGCTGATGAGCTACGAGGCGACCCGTGATCTTCCCTTGAAACAGGTTGAAATACAGACCCCCGTTGCAATTGCCAAATCAAATATAATCTCCGGCAGAAAGGTAGCTCTCATTCCTATCCTCAGAGCAGGTCTCGGCATGGTAGAGGGCGCAGTCGCCCTTATACCCGCCGCAAAGGTAGGGCACATCGGCATCTGCCGTGACGAACGCTACAACGACGGCAGCGTTGACGCTTACTACTGCAAGCTCCCCTTTGACATAAAGGAACGTGACGTTATCGTAATGGATCTGATGCTTGGAACCGGCTCCACCGCCGTAAAAGCCATCGACAAGATAAAGGAAGTAGGCGCACGCTCCATAAAATTCATGACGGTAGTAGCCTGCCCAGAGGGTGTGAAAGCGCTTCAGACCGCTCACCCCGACGTTTGTATCTACTGCGGCGCACTTGACGAGGGACTGAACGAGGATCTGTACATCGTTCCCGGCATAGGCGACGGCGGAGACAGGATATTCGGCACGAAGTAAGCTGCCGTAGCAGAAAAGTGGAAAAAAGAATTATTGACGAAGAAATAACCCTGATACCCTATTACCCCAATCATGAAGTGACATTTCAGTGGTATCAGGACTTAGAGCTGTGCAGGCAGGTGGACAATATCGACCACGTCTACACAATGGAAACGCTGAAGAGTATGTATTTCTACCTGTCCACTCACGGTGATTGCTACTACATCGAATACAAGGGTCAGCTTGTAGGAGACGTTACCCTGAAAAACGACGGTGAAATAGCCATAGTTATCTGCAGGGAGTATCAGAACAGGCACATAGGAAGACGCTGTATAAAAAATATAATAGAGTTGGCGGGAGAAAAGGGTATGTCTCAGGTAAAAGCCGAGATATACCCGTTCAATGAGCAAAGCCGTAATATGTTCCTGACCGTAGGCTTTGAGCATTTTGACAATAACAGATATATCTATAATATATAAAAGCAAAACAACTGTTGTAAGGTACACGAATGAAAGAAAAACCGCTTTTTTGGCTGCTGTCTGCGCTTTTCATCATATCCTGCCTTTGCATACTGTTGACAAGTACCCTGATCAGGCAGTCCGGCACGGTATACGTCAACGATTTCTCCGTTCCCGCTTCCTCAGCCGAAAACACCGCTTCAGCACCTGAGGCTGTCCCACCTTCCGGCACATATTATCCCTCCGAATCACCGCTCAACATCAACACAGCCTCCAAAGAAGAGCTGATATCACTGCCCGGCATAGGCGATGCCATTTCAGAACGGATCATTGCCTACAGAGAAGAAAACGGCGGCTTTGACACCATTGAGGAGATAATGGAGGTAAGCGGTATTGGCGAAAAGACATTTGAAAATATAAAAGATATGATAATCGTTTAAAAAAATAAAAGCGGTCGAAACCGCTTTTATTTTTATGTCATTTTTACTTGAGTATTCTTATCTTGCCGATGAGGGGCAGCTCCTTAGCTTTGCCTGTAACTGCGTTTACAATACCGAGTATCATAAAGATAAACAGACACAAGGACACGGCGCCACCGATAAGACCTGCGATTATTATACCTGCAATAGGGATCCAAACGAGAATAAAGGTCAGTATACCCACAACCACACCGCTGACGATACTGGTCAGGAACAGAACCAGACCCTGATTTGTGTGGAAGCGTGCGTAGGGAGAGTTGGGCGCTGCCAGCAGAGGGATAAGGAACAGTATTTCGAGATAAGCGAAAAGAGCCAGTACCTTATTCTGCTGAATGTCGTTGTAGTCGAACTGCATTGTGTAATCATTTCCCGTAGGGATCGGCGGAGGCGTAAAGCCTGCGTTGGGGTTGCCGGCGACTCCCTGCTGTGCTCCGCAGGAAGGGCAGACAACTGCGTTGTCGTCGATTTGTGCTCCGCACTGTTTGCAAATTGCCATTTGTGTATCCTCCTTAGTATTTATGTGCATATATATATTATACAGTTAAACAGAAAAAAATCAATAGGTAATTTGACTTATTATGATATTTTTCTTTCCATGCTGTCGGAATTGATAGCATATTTCATAGCGGTATCCGAGCTGATAATGCCTTTTTTGTACAGATCGAGCAGGTAGTTATCCATGCTTATCATTCCCTCGTCGCCGAAGCTGTTGATGGCGTTATCTATCTGGTGCACCTTGCTTTCGCGTATCATATTGCGGATAGCGCTGTTGCAGTGCATTATCTCGAATATAGGCACCAGCTTACCGTCAACGTCAGGCACCAGCTGCTGTGAAATAACGGTCTGGAGCAGCTGTGAAAGCTGAACTCTGATTTGCTGCTGCTGGCTAGGAGGGAACACGTCGATAACACGGTCCACGGTATTGGCGGCTCCCACAGAGTGCAGTGTGGAAATGACCATGTGACCTGTTTCAGCCGCGGTCATAGCGGTCTTGATGGTCTCAAAGTCACGCATCTCACCCACGAGGATAACGTCGGGAGACTGTCTCAGGCTTGCTCTGAGCGCCGTTACATACCCTTCCGTATCCGCCTGTATCTCACGCTGGCTGATAATGCTCTTTTTATTTCTGTGAAGATACTCGATAGGCTCCTCAAGGGTGATTATATGAGCGTTTCTCGTGCTGTTTATCCTGTCGATGACGCAGGCGAGGGTAGTGGATTTACCGCCGCCCGCAGGCCCCGTTACCAGCACCAGTCCCTTTGTTTTATTTGCAATGCTCATAACGCTTTCGGGGATTGACAGCTCCTCATGGTGGGGCACGTCGAATGCTACCAGACGAATTACTGCCGCAAGGGAACCGCGCTGCTTATAAGCGCTTATACGGAAGCGAGAGAGACCCTTTATGGATATGGAGAAATCATCGTCGCCTGTGGTACGGACCCTGTCCATGTCTCTTTCCGCTATTTTATAAGCCTCCGTAAGGAGCTTTTCGGATATTTCAGGAACTATCAGCTCCTCGCTCTGGGGCTGGATAACGCCGTTCAGCTTATAGGAGATAGGCAGACCCGAGACTATGAAGATATCGCTTGCCTGCTTGTCTACAGCTTCCTTTAACATATTGTATAATTCCATTGTTTTCCCTCTTTTCTCTTAAGTGAAGGGCATTGCCCGTGATTGACCTACAAGGCGGTGAATTTATCAGAACGGGAACGTTCCGTCCCACACATCATGTCCATCGTCTATTATTATATCGTCCGGAACCGTGATCTTTTGCGATATGATGACCAGTGTGCCGCTTTCGGGTCTCATAACGGTCACCAGCCGTCTTACATTGTCTATTTCTACGGTAAAGCTCGCTGTAATGCCTTCATCGTCAGCGCTCACGGCAGCTCCGGCAGATAAAAGCGCAGCGCTTATCTCCTCCTGACCGGTCAGTCCGGATACTGCGTTCTCAAGCTCTCCGCATTTCAGTGCAGCCTGTTTTTCCGCCGCATAGTAATCCTCGCTTGCTTTTATGGCTCTTTCCACCGTTCTGAGCTCATTTTCGGCGGACACCAGCGTAAGCACGGAGAACACCGTTATTGTAAGCACGATAAAGATTATCAGGACAAGGGAACCGCCGATACCTGACGAATACTTATTTTGTTTTTCAGCCATTCCTTTTCCTTTCCATCAAGCGTAAAAAGCGGAGCTGATCTCCCATATCAGCTTATTGTCAGCCGCTCTGAAAACCTCCACGGTGTACTCGATAACGCCGCCTTGGTCGGACGTCACGGTGGAAACAACGGTATATTCCGCTTCCTCCTGTTGTGATACAGGGAGCAGCTCGCTGTCGAAATATCCGGTACCGCCTGTGGTATCCCGACCGCCCTTTATCAGCTCAGCCTGATTTTGCGCTATTATCAGAGCATTGCTCATATCACGGCTTTTATTTATGTCAGAGCCTGCTTTTGCGATTATGGACGCACATACGCAGGCGCACACCGCAAATATCAGCAGCGCTATCATAAGTTCCATGAGAAACAGACTGGACTTACCGCCGGATTTCATGCGCTCTCCCTTCCTCAGACGGCATTTACATATACCGTCGTCACAATATCATTCTTATCCGTAAGCGTTACGGTGAACAGATTTCCGTCTCTTGAAAACTCCAGCGACTTAGCCTCCGTAAGAGCCGAGCCCGTACCGGGATCGAGGCTTATCACAGCGTTGCAGAACATTTCTCTCACCATTCCGTCGTACTGATAAATATAAGTCACATACTTTTCATCACCGACGATATCGGTTATGCAAAGTGCATTGATACCATCCAGCTCGCCTATGCTTATTTTTCCGCTTTCATTGTTTGCACGGACCTTGGCGGTTATATAGCTTATGCAGGTTTGTCGGTCAAATCGCGTTTCCATCTGACCCACGGCATTTTTGTACGCCAGCGCACCTGACGCACTGATAAAAAGCGCCGCAATAACAAACACCGCAAACAGTATCAGCACGAATACCGTATCCATCGAATGCAGGCTTCTGTTTTTCAATCGCCCACCTACTTTCTGAAAACTATGATATCGGGCATTATATTGGAAGCAAAAATACTGTAGCGTACATCGTAATCATCGCTTATATAAAGCCCGTAGTTTTCCTGCAGATACTCTATGCTTTCGGGGTAACGTCCCTCCTGAGCATAGCAGGTTATCACCGCACGCCTTATGCTGTTTTCTGCAATGGCAAGGCTTTCTTCATTTGAAGTTCTGCTGACGTCTGATACGGCAACCACCAGAATTATGACCACTGCCAGAAAAATAAGGATCGCAGGCAGGTTTTTGAGCAGGACGGGATTTTTTTGGTAGAGTTTCATTCGGTCAGTTTCCTTTCCGCACTTGAGAAGGCTCAGACTGCAGTTATGACTGACAGCATCGGCAGCATGACTGAGAACAGCACAAATCCCACCAGCACAGACATTATAACTACCAAAGCAGGCTCCACACGGCTTATTTTTTCATCAATAGCCGTATTCACCTGTTCCGCATAATCGTCAGCTATTTTTTTCATAGCCTCGTCGGTGCGTCCCGTGCGGAAGCTGATGGTAAGTCTGCGTGAGCTGATAGGATCGAGGATATCAGACTTCTGCACCGCCTTGTCAAAGCTGACTCCGCTTTTCATTACATTCTGACAGGCGTCTATCTTTTTCTCCACATCTTTGTCGCAAAGCTTTTTAGACATTTCCAGCGACTCGTCTATATCCATTCCGCTGGAAATGGTCATGGCCATTGCGGAGGCGAATACGGAGGAGG
This sequence comes from Oscillospiraceae bacterium, assembly GCA_022508895.1. Lineage (GTDB taxonomy): Bacteria > Bacillota > Clostridia > Oscillospirales > Ruminococcaceae > Ruminiclostridium_E. Next base: position 30,392 of record JAFLUH010000013.1, on the reverse strand, counting down.
ACATTTTCCTCTTGAGCTTTCTCCCTCTGAATATGTTGACTATCATATCGTGTGTGCCCGGGAGCTTATACATTACATAACCCACCAGTGCGATGACTGCGATGCAGGAGATTATCCATACAGCGTATGTGCGTATGGCGTTGCCTATGTTCATAAGCGTAACGGCGGCGCCCGACATGGAAACGCCCAGCTGTCTGAACACGTCGTTGAATATCGGCAGCACCTGAGTCAGCAGTACCACAACGATGATTATAAGTATGACCAGAAGAATGATAGGGAAGGTGATGGCATTCTTTATGTTCTGTGATATCTCATTCTGCCTTGCATAATATGCGGAAAGCTCTCTCAGAACGGAATCCAGACGACCCGTCTGCTCGCCTATCTTTATCATTTCCACCATATAATCGGGGAAGCTCTCCGTATGCTTTACCGCAGCGGCAAAGGTGCGTCCCTTGGAAGTTTCGTCAAACAGCTTTTTCAGTATGGGATCGTCCTTGCCGTCGCTCATCAGCATATAAATTCCATCGCTTATGGATATGCCGGAGCTTACGGTATCATAAAGTTCACCGCAGAGTGCCGAGATATATGCGGCTTTAAGCTTTTTTACAGGCATTGTTTTTCCTCCGACATCAGTACAGTTTTTGGGCGGTATAGTTGCTGTTGGTATCTATAAAGGTCATTATTGCGTTGCTTGACTTGGACGAGGCGGCAAAGGTGGGATCCATTCTGCGCCAGCCGCTTCCGTCAAAGTAGATAGCGCCGTATACCCAGCCTGTTTCGGGGGTATAAATGTTTATCCATGCGTGATATCCCACACCCTTGACGTTTCCGAATACCACCTGTGTGGGTATGTTCTGGCTTCTCAGCATAGCTGCGATGCCCACCGCATAATCATAGCAGATACCCTTTTTCTCATTGATTATCTTTGCAGGGCTTGCCAGATAGTTTGTTACCTTTTTGTTCCTTACGTCGTCGGCAAGTGCATTGTCATAGGTGACGTTTTCCACCACCCATGAATAAATGCGCTCTATCTTCTGGAGCGTAGTAGCTGTGCCTGCGCAGAGCTTAGACGCCAATGTGACCGCAGCGTCGCCCTTGGAGTAGTTGACATACTGGCTGGGTCTCAGGTAAGGAGCGGTGGAGCTTGAAAGGCTTACCTTGATGACGCAGCTTGCGGCCTCAGCATAGGAGTTGCCGCTTACGTTTTCGTATACGCCGACGGTATATGAGCCGTTTCCGCCTGTAAGAGGGAACGCCTCGTAGTTGCCCTTTGTATTCAGATCATAGCTGTATTGAGTACCGTCGGGATAGTGTATCAATACCTTCACCTTGGAAATTTTGCCTGTATATTTAGCCATCACATATCCATCTGAGGTATTGCTGTAATCAATTACGGCGAGAGCGGTGGAGGAAGTGAGCTTACCGTCTGCCGTATTGGCATAAACGGTGGGAGGAGAAGGTTCTGCATTTATGGGCTGTGTTGTTGTGGTTGTAGCAGGAGGAGCGGTAGTGGTTGTTGTGGTAGTAGTGGTAGTAGTAACAGTTGTGGTATCAGACTTGGCAGGAGTAGTGGTATCATCTCCGTCTCCGGACATTTCTCCGCTTTCGTCCGTTTTCTCCGTATCTGAGGTCGTTTCCTCAGTCCTTTCGGTATCGGAAACGGTTACTGCCGTATCTTCCGGTGTAACGGAGGTCGTTTCCTCCGGGTCTCCCTGAGTGACAGTCTGGGAATCGCTGCTGTCAGATCCCGTATAAACGGGAATATCATCTCCGCCGCTGAAATTACAGCCGGACAAAGCAAGGCAGACGGAGACAAGAAGAACAACAAGCTTTTTCCTATTCACTCTAACACCTCCCAAAAGCAGCTAAAAAATAAACGCTTATAATACTATATTTAATACTATATAAAATTCTATCACAATGAAAGATAAATGTCAACAATAATGTAAGCAAAAAACAGGTGCATTTGTATAAATCTTACGGAAATTTATGCGCAAGACTTTTACAAATTGCACCTATATCATCTATTCGTCTAAATTCAGAAGTATTGCATCGCCAGCTCCTATCGGTGTATCAAACAAGGCGTTCTGACGGTTTGTTGAGGCTTTCTCGTCCTCCTTGTCCAGGCAGCTTTTGTACTTTTTCGGCTCAGGATTGTGCTTTTTGAACAGCAAAGCGTTTTTATAAAGTTCAGGCGCATTTTCCCGAAGGAATTTCATATCCTTCATAGGCACCTTGTCGCCGTTGCCTATACGGGCTGCAATTTTATAGCACTTTGACATATTCACGTTCTTGTTTTCCTTTTTCTTTGAATCAGCCAACTTCTTTATCAGCATATTCAATTCGATGAGCCATGTACTTTTTTGCTGTTTCTCCTTGTTTTCCTTTCTTTGGGCAAGAAGCTTCTGCGCATCCTCGGTCAGCGTGAGGGTATCTTCCTTGCTTACAGGCTCCTGGCTGTCAGATTTTACATATTTTTTTGGCGTGTAAGTAAGCACAGTATTTTGAACGCCGTTCAATTTATCAATATCCATAATAATTCTCCTGTTTTCAAAGTTGCAGAACAATGCAAAACAATAATCCTTATTATGTATATCGGCAAAAAAACCAAAAAGTTAAGCGATCAACCGTCTGAAGAAATCAAATATTTACAGCAGCGGGGAAGCGGGGTCATGCCTTACAAAGCCGCCCTGTGCACTTTTATCGCTCCGATTGGCATAGCAGTACACGCATTTATGCAGACAGGTATCATACGCCCCGATATCCACACTGGCAGCACACCTGCACCCCTCACGCTGGTTTTTGTCAGCGGCAGCCTTCACCTCATGCCCGATTATTCTCTGTATCCTCCCCAAATCTATGCAGGAGGAATGACCTATCCCATGCTCACCCAGCTCCGTTTTTTCAGCGCAGGTATTTATCTCAAAGTTTCCTTCTTTCCCCACGGCGGCAAAGCCCTCTGCGATACATACGACCTCCTCAGGGTCTGGCTCCCGTATCCCTTTCTCGTCAAACCTTTTTGCATTTTTCCCGTATCTGTCCACAAAGCTGATAACTGACACGTCAAAGCAGCCCTCCAGCTTATCCGCAAGTTTTCCGAACATATCCCTGTGAAACTCTGCCGAATACCTTTCCGTTATCAGAATAGGATCGTACCGCCAGACTATCCTTTCCTTTCCCACCTTATCACAAAGCCTTTTCATAGTCTCCACCCGATTTTCCAAGGCAGGCACTCCGACTTCGATATCCTCGCCGTACCCGTTCAACGTAAACTGAAAATAAAACCCGTATTCTCTCAGCAAATCCAGCCTTTCCATCATCGGCGAAGGATTTTTGCTCCAGAACACAAAGCAGTCCACGTCCTCGGGTTTAAGGCTCACTGCTCTTATCTGTTTAGGATTGACGGGATTTTTAGTTTCCGCAAATCCCTCCCTGACTCTGTTAAAGAACCATTCCGAGTAAAAAGCGGGCACATCGGTCCTCCGACTTACACTGACTATCATAACTCCTCCCAAAAGCAGTACTCCACCCAAAATAAAAAGCGGGAACACCCTGCTCCCGCTTTAAAATTACAATTGAACATTGTTCAAAACTTCACCTATCCTGCCTTCTATCACAAGGTCCGCCGATGAATCCGCTCCCGTAGCCGACATATTTATAATAACCAGCCTGTCTCCACGGTAGTAGTTTATCAGCCCCGCCGCGGGATACACCGCCAGCGACGTTCCACCTATCACCAGCATATCGCAGCTTGCAATAGCCCGTATCGCCCCCGTGACCACAGCGTCGTCCAATTGCTCTCCATACAGCACTACGTCAGGCTTTACCGTCCCGCCGCACCCGCAGTGGGGAATCCCCTCGCTGTGCAAAATAAACTCTGCGTCGAACATTTTCCCGCATTTCAGGCAGTAATTCCGATGTACCGACCCATGCAGCTCATAAACCTTTTCGCTCCCCGCCTTCTGGTGCAGCCCGTCGATATTCTGAGTCACCACAGCCGACAGTTTGCCCGCCTTTTCCAGCTCGACCAGCTTCAAATGTGCCGCATTAGGCTCAGCGTCCAGACATAGCATTTTATCCCGATAAAACCGATAAAACTCCTCGGTATGCCCATAGAAGAACCCGTCACTGAGTATCGTCTCCGGCGGAAAATCATACTTCTGGTTATACAGTCCGTCCACGCTGCGAAAATCCGGAATACCGCTCTCGGTAGACACGCCCGCCCCTCCGAAAAACACGATATTTTCAGACTGTTTCAGCATTTCATTCAGCTTTTCTATCTTACTCATCATTTAAAAAGGCTTTGAATCCTTCAATTCAACAATTCTGTTGAACACATTTTCATACTTGGAATCCTTGCAGAAATAACCGAGACGCACAAACTGGAACTTATCCCCCGCCTTAGCGTCCTCCAGGCTCCTCTCCAATTTACACCCGACCTTTTTGACAACGGATTCCGGATTAAGATAATCGTCAAATGTCTTATCCTCGGGAATAGCGTTGGTATTCTCGATTGTAAACAGATTGTTGTAAATATAAACCTCTCTGTCGATGCAGTCCCTTGCGCTTACCCAGTGTATAGTGCCCTTGACCTTCCTTCCGTCAACGGGGTTTCCGTTACCGCTTTCAATATCTGCGGTAACGATTATCTTATCAATAGAGCCGTCCTCGTTGTACACAACTTCCTTGAACTTAATGATATAAGCTCCCATCAATCTGACCTCTCCGTCGGGCTTCAGCCTGAAATACTTGGGAGGCGGAGCCGCCGAGAAGTCCTCAGCGTCGATATAAAGCTCCTTGGTAAACTTGACCTTACGTTTACCTGCCGCTTCATCATTGGGATTATTTGCAATTTCAAAGAACTCCTCTTTATCCTCGGGATAATTCTCCACAACCACTTTAACAGGGTCCAGTACTGCAATTCTCCTCTGCGCCGTCCTGTTAAGCTCGTCTCTTATACAGTGTTCAAGAAGCGCGATATCCACCACGGACAAGCTCTTGCAGATACCTGCCAGCTCTACGAAGCGGAAAATAGACTGCGGTGTATACCCACGCCTTCTCAGCGCGCACAGAGTAGGCATACGCGGGTCGTCCCACCCGTCCACAACACCTGTTTCCACAAGCTGCCGCAGATACCTTTTGCTCATAACGGTATTTGTAACATTCAGCCTTGCGAACTCATACTGATGAGGCGGCTCCTCAAACCCGATATTCTCTATCACCCAGTCATAAAGCGGCCGATGATTTTCAAATTCAATGGAGCACATGGAGTGAGTTATCCCCTCCAGTGCGTCCTGAATTGGGTGTGCAAAGTCATAAAGCGGATAAATGCACCACTGCTCCCCCTGTCTGTGATGTCCCAAATGCAGAATACGGTAAATAGCCGGGTCTCTCATATTCATATTAGGGCTCGACATATCTATCTTAGCCCTCAGCGTGCAGTACCCGTCCGGAAACTCCCCGTTCTTCATCTTCTCGAACAGCTCCAGATTTTCCTCGACGCTCCTGTCTCTATAAGGGCTATTCCTTCCCGCCTCAGTCAAAGTACCTCTGTACTCCTTCATTTGTTCATTGTTCAAATCACAGACATATGCCTTGCCTTTCTTTATAAGCTCTACCGCAAACTCATAAGTTTTCTGGAAATAGTCGCTGCCGTAGAAGATAGCGTCAGGCTCCGCCCCCAGCCACCTCAGATCCTCGATTATCGCCTCAACATACTCGTTGTCCTCCTTGGTGGGGTTGGTGTCGTCAAACCGCAGATTAAACAGCCCCCCATACTTTTTAGCGGAGGAGTAGTTGATGTAGATAGCTTTAGCGCTGCCAATATGCAGATACCCGTTAGGCTCGGGAGGGAACCGCGTGTGAATTTTCTTGACACGCCCTGCCGCCAGATCGCTCTCCATAATATCCGTCAGGAAGTTGGAGTTATCCTCGTTTTCGGTATCAACCTTTTTTTCTTCTTCTGCCATCACAGTGTCTCCTTAAATTTATTTATTCTCTTTATGCTTTCGTCCCTGCCCAATATCTTCATCACAGCGCAGAGATCGGGGCTGTTCTGCTTACCCGTCACCGCAACTCTGATAAAGGAGCTTACGTCACCCACACTGCCTTTCCAGCCGTCTGGATCTGCCTTGTATTCCTTTATATTAGGGCAAAAGCCGTTCTTCTCGCCCACGCCCTTGACCTTCTCAAACCACACGTCCTGCGGATCGTTCTCGTCATAGCTCTCTGCAAACCCGTCAAGACAAGCAATAATATCGTTCTTGTCAAATCCCTCTATCCTGTCGATATACTCAAAGTACTCAGGATAGAAGAAACCCATATACCCCTTAGCGTCCTTCCATGTTTCAAGGTCTTTACGGGGCTTGTTCCCGCCCCGACCGATTTGCAGTATCGCCTTGGTATACTCCTCGTCACGGACAAGAACCTGATAAAACTCCCTGTCAAACTCCTCCGCCCACTTGGTAAGCCGCTGATAAACCTGCTCAGCCGTCATGCGTGAAACGGTATTCTTGCTCACATCTCCCAGCTTCACAAGGTCAAACAGCGACCCGCTGGGGCTCATTTTCTTGACAGAAAACGGGAACTCGTTTATATCAGCGTCAGGGTTAGCCCTGCGCCAGTCCTCAAAGTTACTGTTGAGCAGTATCATAACATACTCAACAACGCTTTCGGTGGGATACCCGTCGCTGATATAATCGCTCATACCCGCTCCCTTATCCCTTTTGGACAGCTTTTTCTTGGACTCCCCGTCCTTTTTCATCAATTGGGAGATATGAAGATACTTAGGCAGCTTAAATCCCAGCGCCCCGAACAACTGAATATGATAAGGCAGACTGGACAGCCATTCCTCGCCTCTCACCACATGAGTAGTCCTCATCAGATGATCGTCCACCGCATGAGCAAGGTGATAGGTAGGCATACCGTCGCTTTTCAGCAGCACATGATCGATATGATTTTCTGTAACCTCAATAGTCCCCTTGATCAAATCAGTAAACTTTATCTTATTGTCGGGATTTCCCTCAGACCTAAGTCTAAGCACATAAGGCAGCCCCTTATCCAGTCTCTCCTTTACTTCCTCCGGCGACAAATCACGGCACCTTACATATTCCCCGTAATATCCCGGAGTGACCTTCTGCGCCTCCTGCCTCTCTCTTAATTCCTGCATTTCCTCCTCGGTGCAGAAGCAGGGATAGGCTTTCCCGTTTCTGACTAATTCCTTGGCATAGGTACGGTAGATCTCCCGCCGCTCGCTCTGTCTGTAAGGCCCGTAAGCCCCTTCCTTTTCAACGCTCTCGTCAAAGCTGATGCCAAAATCCCGAAAAACCTTGATAAGATCATATTCAGCGCCTTCAACGGCTCTCTTAGCGTCAGTATCTTCGATACGCAGGTACAAAACCCCGCCGCTCTGATGGGCAAGTCTCTCGGAAACCAGCACAGGATACAATCCTCCGAAATGCACAAACCCCGTAGGACTTGGCGCAAATCTTGTCACCTTAGCCCCCTCAGGCAAATCCCTCTCGGGATACAATTTCTCATAATAATCGGGAGACTTGTCCACATCGGGGAACAGCAGCTCTGCCAATGCATTGTGATCCATAGTTTATCACTGCGTAAAAACGCTACTCCTTATTTAATATCTATACCCATATAATACCACAAACGCCCTGCTCTGTCAAACCAAAAATTCTCTTTTTGCCGCTGTGATTTCCCTTGATTACGCATAATAAGCAAAATCGGGCGCAAAATCATTATTGACAGCTTTCCCCGCCTACTACAGCCCGTCTGTCGGGTCCTGCCCTTTCAAAACAGGTTGACTTTATTACCGTCGTGTAGTAAAATCACGTTAGAAAGCAATTTTACCGTAAATACAGGACAACACTGCACAAAGCCTTTTTACAACGGGCGCAGATACGGAACGCAAAGGAGCGGTGCAAACACAATGTCATCTTCAAAAAACAGCGTTTGGTACCACAAGCTTACCGACTTCATCAAAAAATTCAAGCTGCCGGTAATATTAGCTTCAGCGGCGCTGGTACTCATTGCCGCAGCGGTTATGTGGGTGCTTTCGACTCAGCAGATAACGCCTCCTCCAACGTCGCCGGAAGCCGACGGTTTGCAGCATGACACCACCCGCACCGAGGACCCCCCTTCCGTATCGTCTGCAAGCACCGAGCTTACTCCCACGGCACCGACCGAAGGGACAACTCCTCCGCTGTCTGAGGAAACTTCCGAACCACCGCAGTCCCAACAGCAGACAGAAACCGAAAAGCCGGCAGAAACCCAGAGCACAACGGAACCCCCGGATCAGACCCAACCGACCGAAGCGCCGGAAACCGGTCCTTCCACCCAATTGCCAAGCTCACCTGAAGCAGCGGCTCAAGCGCTGCTTGACGGCATGACCTTGGAGGAAAAGATATATCAGCTTTTTATAATAACGCCTGAGCAGCTCTGCGGCGTCACCGGAACGGTCACCCGATCCGGCTCAGCCACAAAATCAGCCCTTCAGGCTCACCCTGTTGGAGGCGTGATCCTCTTTGCCGCAAACATACAAACCCCGGATCAGGTGACCGGGTTTATCTCAGGTCTGCAAACGGATTCCCCTCTCGGACTTTTCATTGCAGTGGACGAGGAGGGCGGCGCCGTTGCAAGGCTGGGAAAAAATCCCAACATGGGAACCACCGCCTTCCCACCCATGGGCGAGATAGGCGCCGCAGGAGATACGGATAACGCATATAACGCAGGTCTGACCATCGGACAGGACATCAGGCGCTTTGGCTTCAATCTGGATTTTGCTCCCATAGCCGACGTTGATTCAAATCCCGATAACCCCGTCATCAAGGATCGCTCCTTCAGCAGCGACCCTATTATCGCTGCGGCAATGGTGGCAGCCTGTGTGGAAGGCTTCAGGGAAAGCGGCGTACTTTGCACCCTCAAGCATTTCCCTGGTCACGGTGACACCTCAACGGACAGCCATTACGGCTCAGCCTCCAGCTTCAAGACCCTTGATGAGCTGCAGTCCTGTGAGTTTTTGCCGTTCAAATCGGGAATAGCCGCAGGAGCAGACGTAGTCATGCTTGGTCATATATCCCTTCCCAACGTTACGGGCAACGACCTGCCGGCTACCCTATCTTACGAGATCACCACAGGTATTCTTCGTCAGCAGCTGGGTTTTAACGGTCTGATAGTCACCGATGCCATGTCGATGGCGGCGATCACAGACCGTTTTTCCTCAGGAGCTGCGGCTGTGCAGGCGCTTCAGGCAGGTGCGGATCTTATTCTCATGCCATCAAACCTTGAAAACGCAGTGACCGGCATATTAAATGCAGTGAAGAGCGGAGAGCTCACTGAGGAGCGCCTTAATGAGAGCGTATACCGTATCCTCTACACGAAATTGACCCACGGGATAATTTCTTTTGACTGATATTCAGGTCATTGCAACAAATAAAGCTCCTTCGGGTATTGCAATTTCCGTCAAAATATTGTATTATAGATAGTGACGACCCACAACATATTCTTTCGGAGGAACAAATGGACTATCAAAAAATAGACATATATACCGAGTCCGAGGCAATATACCCGCTTACCTCATTGCTGAGCGAGCTTGGCATAACCGGCTTCGAGATACATGACGCTGCAGATTTCGAGGATTTTTTAGAAAACAAGGATATGAACTGGGACTATGTGGACGACACCCTGATGAACCTGAAAAACGTAAAGACCCACGTCACCCTCTATCTCCAGCAAAACGAGCAGGGTCTCGAAATGTTTACCGCCATGCAGGGCGTACTTGCCGAGATAAAGTCCAAGGACGCCGAAAACTTTTACGGCACCCTGAAAATCGAAACCGACAAGGTAAACGAGGAGGACTGGGCGAACAACTGGAAGCAGTACTACAAGCCCTTCAACGTAGGCAAGAAGCTTATAATCAAGCCCACATGGGAGCAGGTAAATGACACAAACAGCAGAAAAATACTCGAAATAGACCCCGCCTCCTCCTTCGGTACAGGTCAGCACCACACAACCCGCCTTGTCATGGAGCTTTTAGAGCAGAATATAAGCGGCGGCGAACGTGTGCTTGACCTCGGCTGCGGCAGCGGGATACTCTCAATAGCCGCCCTGCTCCTCGGTGCAAAATCGGTAACAATGACCGACGTTTTCCAGAACGCAGTGACCACCGCCTCCGAAAACGTCGAACAAAACGGCTTTGACAAATCTCACTACATCGCACTTTGCGGCAACATAGCCGACGACCCTGCCCTGCGCCGTCAAATCGGGACGGATTTTGACATCATAACCGCCAACATAGTCGCCGACGTGATAATCAGCATGAGCCCTTTTTTCCGCAGCTTCTTAAAGGAAAACGGTATCCTGATAGTTTCCGGAATAATCACAGAGCGCCTTGACGAGGTAAAAGCAGCTTTGCAGGAAAACGGAATAACAATAGAAAGCATAACCGAAAAAGAGGATTGGAACGCCATTCTCTGCAAGGTGTGACCGATTTTCCCCGAACTGCATAAACTGTATTGAGGTGATCTTATGCAGTTTTTATGGTTTTTCCTTTCAGTTTTTTGTGGGATACTCGGCGGTTGTATCGCATTACGAACACTGTTCAATTTTACCGTAAAAGTGTTGTCGGAACTTTATCTAAGAAGAACAAGAACGAGAGAAACAAGCTATGGAAGAAAACCTTGAAAAAATAACAGGCTCGGTGGAAGACGTTATTTACAAAAACACCGAAAGCGGCTACATAGTTTTTGACTTAAACAGTGACGGTCAGCTCATCACGGCGGTGGGCGAGCTTGGAGACATTTCTGAGGGCGAACGCCTTGAGCTGTACGGCAGCTACACCACCAACGCCAGATACGGCAAACAGTTCAAGGCGGTAAGCTGCACCCGCACTCCTCCCGCCACCCCCTCCGAGATACGCAAATACCTTGGCTCCGGCATAATCAAGGGAGTAGGTCCCTCTCTTGCAAAAAAAATAGTGGACAACTTCGGAGAGGAAGCCCTTGACGTCATAGAAAACGACCCCCTCCGCCTTGCCGAGCTGAAAGGCGTAACAGGCGACAGAGCCCTGTTCATCCGCTCCGAATATCGCAAGCTCAGCGGCATGAAGAACGTAATAGAATTTTTGCAAAAATACGGGATAAGCCCTGCGGTAGCGGCGGGAGTGTGGAAGAAATACGAGACCTCCTCCGTCGCATTTATCAGGGACAACCCCTACATTCTCTGCGATGACGAGCTGGGTGTGGAGTTTGAACAGGCGGACGCAATAGCTCTTGCGGAGGGCATAGGCGCAGACGACCTCAACCGCATAACCGCCGCTATCCTGTATATCCTCAGGGAAAACGCCAACGCAGGTCACACCTGTCTGCCACTGAAAAAGGCCGCAGAAATGGCGGAGAACTTCCTGCGTCTCACAAGCGAACAGATATACCGAGGGATAGACGAATCAATCAGGAACGGTCAGGCGGAGGTCCTGCATCTGGGTGAACGAAGCTATCTCTATTCGAAAGAATACTACCGGGCGGAATGCTACATAACGGACAGGCTCTCCGAAATGCTGAAAACCTCCGCTCCCGACCTGAAAGACCTTTCCGAGGAGATAGCGGGAGTTGAGTTTACCGAAAACATACAGTATGAAGCTTTACAAAAGGCTGCAATAAGCGGCTGCATGGCAAATAAGCTGTTTATCCTCACAGGCGGACCCGGCACAGGCAAAACAACCACATTAAACGCCGTTATCCGCCTGTTGAAGCGCCACAAAAAGACCTTTTACCTTGCCGCCCCCACAGGCAGGGCTGCCATGCGCATAAGCGAGCTTACAGGCGAGACCGCCAGAACCATTCACCGCCTTTTAGAGGTGGATTTCACCTCAGGCGACAGACTGACCTTTAAGAAAAACGAAAACAAGCCTCTGAATGCCGACGTGATAATCGTAGACGAGATGTCAATGGTGGACGTTCTGCTGTTTGAAGCTCTTCTCCGTGCATTGAAGCCCACTTCCTCCCTCATAATGGTAGGCGACAGCAATCAGCTCCCCTCGGTAGGTGCAGGCAACGTTCTGCGTGACCTTATGGCAAGCGGCGAGATACCCACCGTAGAGCTTACCGAAATATTCCGCCAAGCCGCAGAGAGCCTGATAGTGACCAACGCCCACCGCATAGTAAAGGGCGAGCAGCCCGAGCTTGACGACCGCAAAAACGACTTCTTTTTCATGAGCTGTCCAAGAGAGGAGGACATACCGAAGCTGATAATCCAGCTTACAAAGACCCGCCTTCCCAATACCTACGGCTATTCACCCGTAGACGACATACAGATACTGACCCCCACCAGAATGGGCTGTGCAGGCACCAAGGAGCTGAACAAGGAGCTTCAGCAGGCTCTCAACCCACCCGAAAAAGGGAAGAGCGAGGTAAAGGTGTTTGAGACTGTCTTCCGCATAGGGGACAAGGTGATGCAGATAAAGAACGATTACGATATAGAGTGGAACAAAGGCTCCGAGTATGGCAGAGGCGTATTCAACGGCGATATCGGCTTTATCGAGGAGCTGGACAATTACAGCGGGAATATGGTGGTGAATTACGACGGGAAGAGAGCGTCCTATACTCCCGATATGCTGAAAAAGCTTGACCTCGCATACGCAGTCACCATTCACAAAAGTCAAGGCAGCGAGTACAACGCAGTAATAATGCCCCTGACCTCCATCAGTCGCAACCTTATGTACCGCAACCTGCTTTACACAGGCGTCACCCGTGCCAAAAACATACTTATAATCATCGGCAAAAAGTCTCAGGTGGAAGCAATGGTGAACAATGACAGGCGGACTTTGCGTTACTCCTGCATAAGAGCCATGCTCACCGACAAAATGAAGGAGCAGTGACAGTATGAGAAAAGCGTACTTGTACAAACGCCTTATACTTGACATGGTATACCCCAACCGCTGTCCCTTCTGCGACAATTACATACCTTTTGACGAGTATTATTGCACTGACTGCAGAGAACGCCTCTCCCCACCGCCCGAATATGACGATTACGCAAATATAGACGGTTTTTCCGCAGTGACCGTGTACGACGATTACAGTATCCCGTTCATTGACAAGATAAAGAAGGAAAGCAACGGCTACGCCCTTTCGGCAGCAGCCTTTATGATATTTCAGTCCTTAGCGTCGGAGAAGCTGCTTAACGCCGTGGATATAATAACCTACGTCCCTATGCGCCGCAGAGACAAGCTCAGACGAGGCTATAACCAGACAGCCATCATTGCCCGTGAGCTGGGACAGCTTGCGGACAAGCCCTGCAAGCCGCTTCTGAAAAAGGTGCGTGATACTTCTCAGCAGAAGACCTTGGGCGCAGCGGACAGGCGCAAAAACGTCAAAGACGCCTTCGCATACAGGAGCAGCCGTGATATATCCGGCAAAACAGTGCTTATAATAGACGATGTCTGCACAACAGGCAGCACCCTTAACGAAGCAGCGTCAAAACTGAAGTATGCAGGAGCAAAAGCGGTTTCGGCTGCGGTTTTTGCGAAAACAAAGAAAATCACTTGAAATATAACTTTATTTATGGTATAATTCCTTAATTAAGAACCTATCAAAAATGGCAAAGAAAAAAGCCTAAAACAAAAATGAACACTGTTCAAAATCTGCACAAAGCACAACTGAACAATGCTCAACAATCTTGAAAGGAAGAACCTATTTGCCCGTAGAAACCGTATCACAAGCCGAATTGGAGCAGCAGCGCCTTTACATGCAAAAGGTCCGCTCCGTTTTTCACATAAAACAGTCCCCGCCTCTTGCCTACGTCCACAGCTACGGCTGCCAGCAAAATGTCAGCGACGGCGAGCGCATAAAAGGAATGCTGTCGGAAATGGGCTACCTTTTCACTGATGACACTGCCAATGCCGACTTCATTCTTTTCAACACCTGCGCAGTCCGTGAAAACGCAGTTGAACGTGTTTTCGGCAACGTAGGCGCCTTGAAGCACCTGAAAAAGAAGAACCCCGACCTGATAATAGCGGTATGCGGCTGCATGGTGCAGCAGGAGCAAACCGCCAAGCGCCTTAAAACCACTTTCCCTTTCGTAGACATTATCTTCGGCACCCATGTTCTCCACAAATTTCCGGAGCTTCTTTTCACCGAAATTTTCGAGGGCGGCAGGATTTTTGAGATACCCGACAGCGACGGCGTTATTGCAGAGGGCATTCCCGTAGCCCGTGACAGCACCTTCAAGGCAAGCGTCCCCATAATGTACGGCTGCAACAACTTCTGCACCTACTGTGTAGTCCCATACGTCAGAGGCAGGGAGCGCTCCCGCAGTCCCGAGGACGTTATTTCCGAGGTAAGATCCCTTGTGGAAAGCGGCTGCAAAGACATTCTCCTTCTCGGACAAAACGTCAACTCCTATGGCAAAGGCACCGACACGGATTTCCCCGAGCTGCTGACCCGTCTTGATGGCTTGGAGGGTGAATTCCGCATAGAGTTCATGACCTCCCACCCCAAGGACTGCACCCACCGACTTATAGACGTTATCGCCGACAGCGATAAGATATGCCGCCACCTCCACCTTCCCGTCCAGTGCGGCAGCAACCGTATACTTCGAGCCATGAACCGTCATTACACACGGGAAAGCTATTTGGAGCTGGTAGATTACGCAAGATCAAAAATCCCCGACCTGAACCTGACCACCGACATAATAGTAGGCTTTCCCGGCGAGCAGCGCGAGGACTTTGAGCAGACTCTTGACCTTATGGAGCAGGTCTGCTTCGATTCCGCCTTCACTTTCATCTACAGTCCCCGCACCGGCACAAAGGCTTCCGAAATGCCCGACCCCGTAAGCTCCGAGGAAAAAGGGAAGTGGTTCCGTGAGCTGCTGGAGGTACAGACCCGCTGCGGCAGTAAATGCTACGAAAAATACGTCGGCAAAACCGTCACTGTTCTGTGCGACGGAAAGGGAAGAACGGACGACAGGTATTTTACCGGAAAATCGAGGCAGAATATAATCGTGGATTTTGACGGCAGCGAAAGCGACATAGGCAATTTTGTTGACGTTAAGATAACGAAAGCGCTGGGCTGGGCGCTGATAGGTGAAAAACAGGACCCTAAATAAGCCGTAGCTTTAAGGAGACAAAAAGTGAATGTTTTACTTACTTCATGCGGATTAGAAACAAAAGCGATTGAACAAACGTTTCTGAAAATGCTGAATAAAGCACCGTCTCAAGCCAAAGCAATGTTTGTTCCGACAGCGGCTATATCACCCGATGCGATAGAAGTGCTTCCCAAATGCCTTAATGATCTGCTTAAATGCGGTATTGCGAGGGAAAACATATTTGTCTGCGACCTGCATGACGCTTTGAACGTCAGTATTTCCGACGAATATGACGTGATATACCTTTGCGGGGGCGACCCGACGTATCTGCTGAGGCGTATCCGTGAACATGGCTTTGACAAGGAGCTTGAATCTTTTATCAATCATGGCGGAGTGGTTGTCGGAGTAAGTGCAGGGAGTATGATATTTGCCGATGATATGCCGAACAATCTTGGGCTGCTGAAATGTGCTCTGGATGTTCATTGCAGCAGGGATACATGCGATAAAGCAGGACAGTACAGCCTGAACAGAACGGATCGTATACGGTTAGGAAATGAACAGGCAATAGTATTTGAAAAGGAACATTTTTCAATCATAGAATGAAAACTGACAGGTCAAAAACAACAGAAATTAGGAGGACAAACAAATGCAGAATGCTGTAGATTACATAAAAGACATACTGAATAAGCCTGAGAAAGACCCGGGATTTGGTTGGTTTTCGGCAATAAGGACAAGCCTTAAAAACCAAAGCTCCGCACATGACATAAGCAATATTCTTACCTATGTATCCGACCCCGGCATTCGGCTGTCGGTAAACAACTGTTCTCAGGGCACCGTCAAGCTGTCCGGCAGGAGAATGTATTCCGCAGCGCAAAAGGATATACAGGCAGGCGACTCAGTGCTTCACCCTTGCTTGGTCACGAAGTTTCTCAAGGAGAAGCTGATACCGGTTCTCTGGGTATACAACGGCTCCTTTGGCGACTGGTATATCTGCTTTGATTATGACACTGAGGAGTACGTCGGTGCAACATACACCTCGGAAACTGTTGCTCGGTGCCGCAAATATCACACAGGCGACCTGCTGGAGCTGATAAATCGAGTGGACAGCGGAGACGGTGAAGTGCGGAACTGGGGCATTGACGAGTTTATCAAAAGCAATGTATAAATCAAACCCATACAAAAATACAGCATAAAAGAAAGGAACAAAATCATGGACGCAACAAAAGCCGCAAGAGAATTAGGAAGAGCAATCCAGAACGATGAACGCTACAAGGGCTATATAGCCGCCAAGGAAGCCAACGACAAGGACGACTCTCTCCAGCAGCTTATAGGAGAATTCAACCTGAAGCGTGAAAACCTCCGTCTGCAGATGGAGAAGCCAGAAAACGAGCAGGACGGCGAGAAGCTTGAAAAGCTCAACAAAGAGCTCCAGCAGTGCTACGAAAAGGTGATGAGCAACCCAAACATGGCGAACTTTGCCGTGATGAAGGGCGCACTTGACCAGCTTCTGCAGGAGGTACAGGGCATAATCACCCTCTGCTGCGAGGGCGAGGACCCCGACACCTGCCAACCGAGACCCGCAGGCTGCACCTCCGACTGCTCGACCTGCGGCGGCTGTCACTAAAAAATACCGTAGCCCGACCCAGTTCGGGCTATAAGCATAATAGAAGCTAAATACTGATTTCCGATTAAAAGTGTACACGAAAAATCTTCTCAAAACCCCATATATCGAAGCTTTTACTTGATTTTTTACACTTTTATACTCGAAAATCAGTATAATCCGCAAAAACAGGACAGGTGAAAAATTGGAAAAAGAAGAAAAAACCACCCCCATGCTTGCTCAGTATCAGCAGATAAAGGCGGAGTATCCGAACTTTGTCCTTTTTTTCCGCTTGGGCGACTTTTACGAAATGTTTTACGAAGATGCGGAGAATATATCCCGTGAGCTGGAGCTTGCTCTGACCTCACGGGCAGGCGTTCCCATGTGCGGAATACCCCACCATGCCTGCATCTCCTACATAAAGCGCCTTGTGGATAACGGTCACCGCATCGCCATATGCGAGCAGGTCGAAGATCCTTCCGTTGCCAAAGGCTTGGTAAGACGTGAAGTGGTAAGGATAATCACTCCCGGCACCGTTATAGAGGAAGGCATGTTAGACGAGGACAGAAACAATTATATCCTCTGCCTTCTCTGTGAGGGAACCTCCTGCGGCATGGTTTTTGCAGACATCTCCACGGGAGAATTTCACCTGCTTGAAAAAACAGGCAAGACCCGTGAGGAGCTTTCGGCCGGTATAATAGGCGAGCTTGGCAACTATATGCCTGTAGAGCTGCTTTTCAACGAAAAATTCCTTGATTTCAGAGAAGCAAACGATTTTATTTCGGACAAACTGAGCCGCAGCATAGGAGACGTTCTTCCCGACGAGGACTACGCTCTGACCGACACCGAAGCGCTCACCGAACAGTTCATCACTGAAAACAGCGGCGAGCTGCCTGACAGTATGCCTTTGTGCAAAAGAGCGGTTTACGCCCTGTTTAACTACATAAACTCCACATACAAGAGCAAGGTGAGCCGCTCCGTCAAATTCTTTGTTCACGGCGGCAGTGAGTACATGGAGCTTAACCTGTCCACACGCCGCAATTTAGAGCTTACTGAGACCATGCGCAGCAAGGAGAAGAAAGGCTCTTTGTTCTGGGTACTGGACAAGGTAAAAACGGGAATGGGCAAAAGGCGTTTGAAGCAGGTGATAAACCAGCCGCTGATGAAGCATGACCGCATAATGGAGCGCTTGGATGCGGTGGAGGAGCTGACTTTGAATATTGCGTCACTGGGAGAGCTGAGAGATTCTTTGTCAGGCATATACGATCTTGAACGTCTTATGTCCCGCATCGCATACAAAATGGCGTCGCCCAGAGATATTTACTCACTTGGAAAAACCTGCGCCAAGCTTCCCGACCTGAAAAAAGCCCTTGAATCCTTCGGAACACCGCTTATGCTGAAGCTTGACAAAGCCATAAGCACTCATGAGGAGATAACCGCCCTCGTGGAAAACGCAATTTCCGACGAGCCCCCTGCTCTTACCAAGGACGGAGGCTACATAAAGGACGGCTTCAATGCCGAGCTGGACAGGCTTCGTGCAATTACAGGAGGAGGAAAGAGCCTGCTCGCCGATATAGAGGAGCGTGAGCGTACCGCCACCGGCATAAAAACTCTGAGGGTAGGCTTCAACCGTGTTTTCGGCTACTACATCGAGGTTTCCAAGGGGGCGGCAAGCAATGTCCCCGACCACTACATACGTCGTCAGACTCTTGCAAACGGCGAGCGCTACATAACCGAGGAGCTTAAAGAAATAGAAAACGAGCTGCTGACAGCCGGGGACAAGATACTGAAGTTAGAAGCGCAGATATTCGCCGAGGTGCGCCGTTTCATTTCCGACCGTATGGAATCGGTTTTACGCACTGCAGAAGCGATAGGTGAGCTGGACGTTCTCGCCTCTTTTGCTCAGATAGCGATAGAAAACAACTATACAAAGCCGGATATAACTCTTGAGAACGTGATAGAGATAAAGGACGGCAGACACCCCGTAATAGAAAAAATGCTGTCGGAGACGCCTTTTACTCCCAACGACGCCTACCTTGATCTAAAAAAGAATCGCCTGCTGATGATAACCGGACCAAATATGTCAGGCAAATCCACCTTTATGCGGCAGGTCGCGCTGATAACCCTTATGGCGCAGATAGGCAGCTTCGTTCCTGCCAAATATGCCCGAATAGGCGTGGTTGACAAGATATTCACCCGAGTAGGCGCAAGCGACGACCTTTCCGCAGGACAGTCCACATTTATGGTTGAGATGAACGAGGTGGCGGAGATACTTTCAAGTGCCACCAAACAGAGCCTTGTCATTATGGACGAGATAGGCAGAGGCACCTCCACCTTCGACGGCATAAGCATAGCCAAGGCGGTAGCCGAATACATCAACGGCAAAAGCATAGGCTGCCGCACTCTCTTTGCCACCCACTATCACGAGCTTATAGCTCTTGAAAATGACAATGAAGGTATACGAAATTTCAGCGTTGCAGTAGTCAAGCGAGGGGATAGCATAAGGTTCCTGCACAAGATAGTGGATGGCGGTACCGACGACAGCTACGGCATCGAGGTAGCAAAGCTGGCAGGACTTCCCAAAAAGGTGATAGAAGCGGCAAAGAACGCCCTCGACCACATGGAGCGCAGCAGCAAGATAGACCTTGAATCCCGCCTTAAACAGGAAGCCGAGGACAAGACACAGCTTGATTTTTCTGAGATAAACAAAAATAATGTGATACAAACTCTGAAAAATCTTGATCTGGACGACCTGACCCCCAAAGAAGCGTGGCAGACCCTTGAAGACCTGAAAAAGCTTGTGTAGCCGAGAAAACTTAAAGAAAGGAAAGCTGTATGGCAACGATAAAGCTGCTTGACAAAAGCGTTTATGAGCTTATAGCGGCGGGAGAGGTGATAGAGCGTCCCTCCTCCGTTATCAAAGAGCTTGTAGAAAACGCCATAGACGCAGGTGCAAGCCGAATTACAGTTGAGATAAAAAACGGCGGCATCAGCTATATGCGTGTCACCGACGACGGCTGTGGCATGGCATACGACGAAGTGCCAACCGCTTTCCTCCGCCATGCTACCAGCAAGCTCTCCACCGCCGAGGAGCTTGAAAACATACACACTCTCGGCTTCCGCGGAGAAGCCCTTGCCTCCGTTTCAGCGGTTGCAAGGGTAGAAGTCCTCACCAAGCGTCCCGAGGACGACTTAGGCACCGCCTACAAAATAAGCGGCGGCGATGAGGAGCTTCACGACCGCACAGGCTGCCCTAATGGCACCACAATAATCCTCCGTGACCTGTTCTACAATACTCCCGCAAGATTGAAATTCATGAAAAAAGATGTCACTGAAGGCAACTATGTCCAATCGGTGGTAGACCGCCTTGCTCTTGCACACCCCGAGATAGCATTCTCCTTTATCCGTGACAACAAAACGGTGCGTGTAACCTCCGGCGACGGCAAGCTCTATTCCGTTATATACTCCGTTTTCGGCAGACAGTTCGCCGCCTCCCTGACAGGGGTAGACTATGAGCAAAGCGGTATCCGTGTCAGCGGCTACATCTCAACCCCTCACGCCTGTCGCGCCAACCGTCAGATGCAGTATTTCTTCATCAACCGCCGCTCCGTCCGCAATACCACCTGCATGGCAGCCCTTGAGGAAGGCTACCGCAACAGCGTAATGGTCGGAAAGTTCCCCGCCTGTGTGCTGAACATAGAAATGTCTCCCGCCGACGTAGACGTAAACGTCAGCCCTTCCAAGACTGAGGTCAGGTTCTCCAATGAAAGAATTATCTTTGAAACGGTTTATCTTGCGGTAAAAAACGGAATACTCAACGCAGAGAACAGCAAGGAGATCCCAGCAAAAGCCTTTTCCGTCCCAGAGCCTATCAAAGAAGCGCCGCCGTTTGTACCTTCCTCACAGAAAGAAGCGGAGACGACCGATTTATTGCAAAAAGCACCGGAACCCTTGCGGTCTGTCCCAACTGAAGAAAAGAAGCCGGGCTCAGTCCCTGTTCCACAGGAACAACAACCGGAAAAACCCGCTGCATTTACTTCTCCTGTGGCGGTTTACAAGCCTCTGCCCCCAAAAAATATTTTCATACAGGAAAAGATGGACATTGAGCCTGACCATACTGATACCGAAAAATACGAATTCATCAACAGCTCCAGCCTTGTCCGAATGGCTTCCGAAAGCAAAGACACCCGCCTTCCCGACCCCATTGTAGAGCAGGAATACGCTCCCACCCTAAGATTTATCGGCGAGCTGTTCAAAACCTACATTCTCTGTGAATGCGGCGAAGAGCTTATTCTTATCGACAAGCACGCCGCCCACGAGCGCATACGCTTTGAGCAGCTGAAAAAGGAGTTAGTCAGCAATGCGCAGCTTCTTGCCGAAAGCGTCCCTCTGACCCTTTCCCCTGAGGAGTGGACGGCTCTTGCCGACAATGCGGATTATCTGGAGCAGTTAGGCATAGACCTTACCTTCAACAACGATTTCAAAGCCGAGATAACGGCATTCCCCTCACTCCTCACCGACATTTCCCCCGAGGATACCCTGCAAAAAATTGCTGAAATTCTTCTTAAAGGCAGCGACGACATAGAAGGTATGCTGTTTGACGACATACTCCACTCTGTCGCCTGCAAGGGCGCAATAAAAGCCCATGAGTACACCTCTGACAAAGAGCTTGAAGCCCTTGCAAAGCGTATCTGGGAGGACAAATCGATCCGATACTGTCCTCATGGCAGACCCATCATAACCACTATTTCCAAGTACAACATCGAAAAGAATTTCGGAAGGATACAAGGCTGAGGGGAGCGATACCGTGAGCAAAAAAAAGTTTATTGCAGTGATATGCGGCCCCACTGCCTCCGGCAAGACCGCTCTCGGCGTGGAGCTGGCAAAACGCCTTGACGGTGAGGTGATCTCCGCCGACTCAATGCAGATATACAAGGGAATGGACATCGCTTCTGCCAAGCCTTCTGAGGGAGAAAAGCAGGGGATACCTCACTATCTTATGGACTTTCTGCCTCTTAATAAAGCTTTTTCGGTGGCGGATTATGTAGAGTTAGCCCATAAATGCATACAGGAAATCACAGACAGAGGAAAACTTCCCATAATTGTGGGAGGAACAGGTCTTTACATCTCCTCTCTGATAAACAACATCACCTTTGACGACACCGGCAGCGATCCTGCTTTCCGTGCCGACATGCGTGAATTTGCCGCTCAGAACGGCAATGAAGCCCTTCGCAAAAAATTGGAGGAGGTCGATCCCGACGCTGCCGCAAGGCTTCACCCCAACAACGTAAACCGCATAATTCGCGCCTTGGAGGTCTACCGTCTCAGCGGCACCACCATGACCATTGCTCAGGAAAAAAGCCGTGAGCAGGAAAGCCCCTACCGTTCCTGCATAATAATGCCCGATTTCCCTCGCGAACTGCTGTATCGCCGCATAGATCTTCGTGTCGATGACATGATAAAGCATGGTCTTGTTGAGGAAGCAAGGGAATTCTTCACCCACAGCGATTACGTCACCTCTGCACAGGCAATAGGCTGCAAGGAGCTGAAGCCCTACCTTGACGGTGAAAAAAGCCTTGAGGAATGTGTGGAAAAGCTGAAGCAGGCGACTCGCAATTATGCCAAAAGACAGCTCACATGGTTCAATAAAATGCCTGATTTGCACAAAATTCCTGTTGATGATGAAACGGACGGTAATAAAATTTACAAAATCGCTGAAAATTTAGTGAAAAGATATAGCTTTTTTTTGTAATATATGGTATACTATCTATAACTGAGATTTTACGAATGTGAAAAGAACAAACGAAAGGACATTTAAAATGGCAAAGGACATTAACCTTCAGGACGTTTTTCTCAATCAGGCAAGAAAAGAGAAGATTCCCGTGACCATCTTCATCACCAATGGCTTTCAGTTCAAGGGTGTAGTAAGAGGCTTTGACAACTACACCGTTATTCTCGACACCGACGGAAAGCAGAATCTTATATACAAGCACGCAATAAGCACCATCACTCCTTTCAAGAGCATATCGCTGCTGGACGCCTTCGACAAGGAAGACAACGCTGAATAATGGCTGAAAAAAGAAAAACCGCCATCACCATACGCATCGTATGGTTTTTGGTGATACTGTTCCTGCTGACAACGGTTATCAGCCAGCTTGTGATACATTATTACAATCCTCTGAAAACCGAGCCTGCCGAGCTGTACACCTCGGAGGATTATATTCAATCCACAGGCATTTACATTCGTGAGGAAAAAACCGTCACCTACAGCGGCAGCGGCGTCATAAACTACATTTACTCCGACGGCGAAAAGCTTGCCAGAAATTCGGTGATAGCGGAAATATACGCTTCACAGAACGATCTGGCGGTGCAGCTGAGGATAGATGAGCTGAACGAGCAGATAAAGGTGCTCCGTGATGCAGAAAAGCTTGTAGGCAGCGACAACTCCCAGCTTGAAGCCTTCTCCAATCAGATATATGAGAATCACACAAAGATGATCCAGTATATACTGGACGGAGACTACGCTGCGGCTGCCAACGTAAAAAGCGACTATCTTAACCTGCAGAGCAAGCGTCAGATCGTAAACGGCACCACAACGGACTATTCTGCCAAAATAGCGGAGCTTCAGAGCGAAATATCGCTGCTTTCTGCCCAGATATCCTCAAGACCCACCGACCTCACCCTGCAGGAAACGGGATACTTCGTCAGCACCACCGACGGCTACGAAAACAGCCTGACCTACGATGTAATACCCGATCTGACCGAGGACAGGATAAACGAGATAATCAAAAACCCGAATATAGAGAGCAGCACCACCGTTATAGGAAAGATCGTTTCCGATTACAAGTGGAAAATGGTGTGCATCGTTCCCGCAAACAACACATTGGGGATATACGAGGGGGCAACGCTCAGCGTCCGTATAGGAAACGAGGCGTCTATAGCCAAGGCAATGGTAGAGGACATGAAGATCCTTCCCTCAGGCAGCAGAATGATTGTGCTTTCCTTTGACGTGTTTAATCAGTCCTTGGTAAGAAGCCGCACCGCTCAGATAAAAATAATGTTTGACGAGTACAGCGGTATAAGGATACCCTCCGCCGCAGTCCATTTTGACGACGAGGAAAAAATGGGCGTGTTCATAAAGCTGGGTGTTACCGTGTATTTTGTTTATATCGACATGATCCGTACCGAGGGAGATTACGTTCTTGTAAGGGATACCACCGACAAAGAAGGATATTTATCCCTGTACGATTCGGTAATTGTGGAAGGAACTGATCTGTATGACGGAAAAATCGTTCTCCAGTAGCGACGCTTTGATACTGGAGGATAATTTCAAAAGGATATCCCATAACATAGAAAACGCCATGTCAAAAGCGGGACGCACCGATAAGGTCCGCCTTATGGCGGTAACAAAAACCGTTCCCCCCGAGAAGATAAACCACGCAGTATCCCTCGGAGCAGACCTTTTGGGAGAAAACCGTGTGCAGGAATTTATGGGGAAATACGAATTTTATGATAAAAAATGTGAAATTCATTTCATCGGGGGCTTGCAAAATAACAAAGTTAAGTATATAATTGATAAGGTGAGCATGATACACTCGGTGGACAGTATCAAGCTGGCTGACGAGATAAATAAGCGCGCTGCCGCCTTAAACCGCACAATGGACATTCTTATCGAGGTGAACATAGGCGGAGAGGAAAGCAAGGGCGGTGTAACGCCCGAAGCCGCTGCAGAGCTTTCGGCTTATTGCAGCGAGCTTACAAACGTCAGACTTCGGGGCTACATGACTATCCCGCCCCCATCGGAGGACAGCAGCAAATACTTTGCCCGAATGCAGGAGCTATACCTCAGCTCCCGTTCCGAATATAACAGCATGGACACTCTCTCGATGGGAATGTCGGGCGATTATGAACAGGCGGTGCTTTTCGGCTCCAATATCGTAAGGATCGGCAGCGCACTGTTCGGAAACAGGAAATAAAGCGTGTACACGCTATTTATTTGAAAAAAGAAAGGAAATAATAACATGGGAATAGGTGATTTTGTCAGAAAATGGACAGGCTATGAGGAAGAAGACAAAGATGATTACAACGATGAAAAGGCAGATAAGGACATCAACGATTACGACGATGATTTCGGTATAAGACGTGCTCCCATATCCAGTGCTCCCAAAACCGGCAAGGTACTGAACATTCCTGCTACCACAAGACTGCAGGTGGTGGTTGTCAAGGCTGAGAAATTCACCGATGCCGCAACCATTGCAGACAATTTCAAGAACAAGAGGGCGGTAGTTCTGAACCTTGACAACACCAACAAGGATGTTGCCAACCGTCTTATAGACTTCCTTGCAGGCGTTGCGTATGCCTCTGACGGCGATCTGAAGCGCATCGCCAACACCTCTTACATACTTGTGCCCTACAATGTGGATATTTCCGGCGACATGATAGAGGAACTGGGAAATAACGCTGCAGACTTCATGTAATGAAAAACTTTTCTCCGGTAAATTCTGAGGAGAAGGAATTTTGCAGGCATATCTACGACCTGACCTCGAAGCAGTCATTTTACCATCGCTTTACCGCATTTCTCACTGAGAGAGAGCAGCATCTGGCGGCATATACCGCAGAGTCTGCCGGAGCTGATTGCTCCTTCTGGGGAGGCTATGATGCGGCAGTAAGAAGGATGTTTTCTTTCCCTGAGGCAGAGCCCGAGGATTTTCCTTTGGAGGCAGTGACCTTTTTCTTTCGTGAAAAGGACAAGCTTACTCACCGTGATTTTCTCGGCTCATTGATGTCGTTGGGCGTCAGGCGTGATCAGGTAGGCGATATTCTTGTCACTGACGGTGCTGCGGTAATATTCGTTTCAAGGACGGCAGCCCCGCTGCTCGGCGAGATAGAAAAGGTTGGAAGAGTGGGAGTAAGTCAGCGCTCAGGTATTTGTACCGATCTGCCTCAGCAGGAATTTGACGAGATAAGCGTCATTTGCGCTTCAAACCGTATAGACGCCGTAATTTCAGCGGTATGCGGTCTGAGCCGTGAAAAGGCGGCGGCGCTGGTAAAATCCGGCGGCGCTGTTATCAACGGGGTGCAGTGCGGTTCGGTCTCGGAAAATATAGACGAGGGGGATATCTTTTCCGTAAAAGGATACGGCAAATATATCTTTGACAGCGTGGGAAATCCCACTAAAAAAGGAAAAAATCACATATTCGTAAAAAAATACAAATAACACGGAGGATTCTGATGGAAGCAGCAGATATACTTGACAAAAAGTTTGACAAAGGTTTCAACGGATATAAGATGGAGGAGGTTGACGAGTTCCTTCAGGAGGTATCCTCCGCCTTTTTAGAGCTTAAGAAACAAAACGAGGAAATGGAAAAGAAAATGGAGGTCCTCGCCGACAAGATACGCGAGTACCGCAACGACGAGGAAGCCATCAAGGAAGCCCTTCTCGGCGCTCAGAAGCAGAGCAGTGCCGTTCTGACCTCCACTAAGGAAAAGTCGGATCAGATGATAAACGAGGCAAAGGAAAAATCCGAGACCATGATCAAAGAGGCTGAGGAAAGGGTCAAGGAGAAGGACGAGTATGCAAAAAAGCTGGTAGAGGACGCCAACGCCGAAAAGACCAGAGTAATTGCGGAATGTGAACGCCGCTCCGCTGAGATCAAGGCAAAAATGGAAGCGGAGATAAAAAAGCAGGAATCAATTCTTGCAAAAACCAGAGACGAAAGCAACTCTTACAGAGAAAAACTGCTTGGTCTTTACAACGAGCATATCGCTCTTATCAATTCCATTCCCGAAAAGTGTGAAAATGCATTTGTACGCAAGGCTAAGGATACGCTGGACATTACTGAGGAAGAACAGCCTGTCGAGGTAAAATCAGAGGAGAAGTTTGAAGTTGCCGACCCCGATGAGGAGGTAAAGAAGAACGAGGAAATAACTCTCGAAAAGACCAATGAGATAGCTCTGAAGCCTGCATTTGAAAAGGAAAATGATTCTGCTGCGTCAGAAGAAGCAGACGCATCGGAAGGTGAAGAAACTGCGGAGACAGTGCTTTTTGATAAGCTTCAGAACAAGTCAAAATTTGAGAAGCTGAAATTCGGCAGCAATAACAAGGGAAAAGAATAAACAGAAAGGTGACGGGAAGATGACTTACATTTCTCTGGCAGTTGCAGCATTGCTCGTGGGGATAGATCAGCTCACCAAATGGCTTGTTTCGACCTATATCCAGCCAAACAGCTATATCAATCTCATCAGCATAAACGGCAGAGAATGGCTCAATCTCACCTATCAGGAAAATACAGGCGCAGCATTCAGCATACTGCGTGATAAACAACTGTTTTTGATTATATTAACCTCCATAATAATTTTGGGGGTTATTATATTGATGGTTACAAAACGTGTAAAAAAGCCCATTTATATATGGTCCTTCGCCCTTATTGTCGCAGGGGGAGTAGGCAATCTGATCGACCGTATCGCTTACGGTCATGTAATAGATTTCGTTGATGTGAGGATAATTAAATTTGCAGTATTCAATTTTGCAGATGTTTGTGCAGTTGTCGGAACAATAATGCTCATTTTGTTCTATATAATAGACGAGGTGAAAGAATCAAAGGCGAAGAAGGCAAAAGCTGCTGAACAGTCCGAGCCGACCGAAGCGGAAGTGCAGGGACCCGATAGCTCAGAAGCCGATGAGTGATCTGATCATTACCGTTCCCGCCGAGTTTGCAGGACAACGGGCGGACAAATTTATCTGCGAAAATACCGATCTTTCCCGCTCCTTTGCAGTTACGCTGCTTGAAAGCGGGGATTGTCTCATAAACGGAGTCCCGTGCAAAAAGAACTACAAGCTGAAGGACGGCGACATTCTCCGGCTCAGCATTCCCGATACAGAGGAACCGGATATACTTCCCGAAAATATACCTTTAAATATAGTATATGAGGACAGCGACCTGTTGGTGGTAAACAAGCCCAAAGGCATGGTAGTCCACCCTGCTCCCGGTCACTATACCGGCACTCTTGTCAACGCCCTCATGTTCCATTGCAAAGACAGCCTTTCCGGCATCAACGGAATAATACGTCCGGGAATAGTGCATAGAATAGATAAGGATACCAGCGGTCTGCTGATAGTAGCCAAAAACGACAATGCCCACAACGGTCTTGCCGCTCAGATAAAATCCCACAGCTTCACCCGCCGTTATGAAGCGGTAGTGCTTGGCGGTATCAGGGAAAACGGAACGGTAAATGCTCCGCTCTCCCGCCACAAAACCGACCGTAAAAAGATGGCTGTTACCCCCGACGGCAGGGAAGCGATAACCCACTACGAGATAATAGAAAATTACGGCAAATATACTCACTTACGCCTGACCCTTGAGACAGGCCGCACTCACCAGATACGAGTTCACTTGTCCTATATCGGGCATCCCGTAGCAGGAGACCCCGTCTATGGTGACGGCAAACCCAAGTGGTTAGAAGGGCAGTGCCTTCACGCCCGTGAAATAGGCTTCACCCACCCCATAACGGGCAAGGAGCTGTTTTTCACGTCGCCTTTACCCGAATACTTTGAAAAAATGCTGAAAAATATAAGCAGAGGTTATAATGAACTTTGAAAACGTCATCATAATGACCGATATAGATGGCACATTAGTGACCGACCAAAAGAATATCCTTGACTGTGACATAAAAGCGATAGAACGCTTTCGGAGCGGCGGAGGGATTTTCACGCTTGCAACAGGCAGGGGCTACTCCATGGCAAAGCCCATAGCCGACCGCATAGCCTTGGACGTTCCCGCTGTGATATTCAACGGTTCTGCAGTCTACGACTTCTCACAAAGCAAATTCCTCTGGCACAGCTCCCTTGAAGTCAGCGCCAAGGAAGTCCTCAAAGAGATACTTGCGCATTTTCCCGACATGGGCTGTGAGGTGCTTTGTGCAGAGGACGTGTATGTTCCTTCGATGAACGAGATAGAGCGTCGGCACCTTGCCATTGAGAATGTAACTCCGATAATTTGTGAAGTAGATGATATTCCCGGCGACTGGCTGAAGGTGCTGCTTGCATATCCTCCCTCACAAATGCAGACGCTGATAGACTTTGTTCACAGTCACGCCAATTATATGAACGATTGTCACTGGGTACGCAGTGAGATACACTATTTTGAAATGCTCCCCGATGGAGTAACCAAGGGCAGCGGCTTTCAGCGGCTGCTGGACATAATGGACCGTCAAGGCGCATTTACGGTAGGCGTAGGCGATTACAACAACGACATTGAGCTTATCCGTGACGCAGATCTCGGAATAGCGGTGGCAAGCGCTCAGGAAGCAGCCAAAGAGGTTGCTGACGTAATAGTCTGCGACAACAACAGCGGCGCAATTGCCGAGGTGATAGATTACATAGAAAAGCTGTAGTGGGGTGAGAAAATGGTAGAATCCAAGGGCTGGGACTGGAAATCGGCGGATAAAGCCATCTGGCTTGACCCTTGTGAGGAAAGCTACTACTACTGCAAAAAGTGGCAGCATGAGGGCAAACACTCAGTCCTTGACTTAGGCTGCGGCTTAGGAAGGCACTCGATTCTTTTTGCCCAGCATGGTTTCAAGGTCACTGCCGTCGACATCTCCGATTATGCAGTGCAGCAGACCTGTGAAAGAGCTGCACAACTCGGTATTGATATCAACACTGTCCTTTGTGACATGGCAAAGCTGCCCTTTTCTGAAAATTCCTTTGACTGCATTTTCTCATACCTTTCGATTTCTCACACCGACACTGAAGGCTTTACCAAAATCTTAAACGACATAAAGAAAATACTGAAGCCCGACGGTGAAATATATGTCAATCTCTGCTCCAAAGAAACGTGGTCTTTTAAGGAAACCAACTTCCCAAAAATAGACGAAAACACGGTTATAAAAACCGAGGAAGGCCCCGAAAACGGCGTTCCCCACTTTTTTGTAGATTTAGACGACGTGAAACGCCTGTTTGAGCCCGATTTCGAGCTTCTTCGTGTAAGGCACATCGACAACTGCATTTACGAAGGCATAATACAAAGCAACGCTCACTACCACATCTGGGCAAGGCTTCATAAACCCGTTTAATAATTGAAAAAATATATAACAGGAGGAAACAAATGGACAGCGCAATCAAAAAGCAGCTTGAGATCACTGCGACCAAAGTACGAATGGGCATCATCGAAGGAGTTTACAACGCCAAATGCGGACACCCCGGCGGCTCTCTCTCGGTATGCGACACCCTCACCTACCTCTACTTCAGCCGCATGAACGTAGACCCCAAGAACCCTACAATGCCTGACAGAGACAGGCTGGTCCTCTCCAAGGGTCACACCGCTCCCGGTCTCTACTCAGTCCTTGCAAACCGCGGCTTTTTCCCTGTAGAGGACTTAAAGACCCTCCGCCACATCGACAGCTACCTGCAGGGTCACCCTGTTCTGGGCAAAGTCCCCGGAGTTGACATGAGCACCGGTTCTCTTGGACAGGGAATTTCCGCTGCCTGCGGCATGGCACTGTCAGGCAAGCTGGATAACGAGACCTACAACGTTTATGCAGTTCTGGGCGACGGCGAAATAGAGGAAGGTCAGGTATGGGAAGCAGCAATGTTCGCCGCTCACTACCAGCTTGACAACTTAGTAGCTATCATCGACAACAACGGACTGCAAATTGATGGCAAGATCAGCGAGGTAATGAGTCCATACCCCATTGATGAGAA
>JAFLUH010000129.1 GCA_022508895.1 Oscillospiraceae bacterium | reverse complement strand
GTGCTGTAAGGAGCGCAGGACAAGCTTGATCTTAATAAAAAAACAGCCTGTTTCAGAACAGGCTGTTTTTATCTGCTTATGTTATTGCATACCGTTCTCAGAAAAGGAAAAAGCGACGGTCTGCCCGCCGCTTTCACATTTACACTATCGCCAGAAATTCCTCCGGAACATAGTCGATAACGCTTTCCAGAAGCCCCATGCTTATCCCGCAGCCATGAACTGCGGCAAGCTCCGCAGTGTACTGGGCGTAAGGATATATCCTCACGTTCTGGAAGCCGGCGTCGTAGTGAGTGATTATGGGTATCAGCTTAGGCTCGATTATGGTTATCTCACGGGTAACGGGATCCATTTCGATCTGCAGGTCGCCGATCCCTCCCACCATGGAAATGGAAACGTCCATGGAGGAGACGAAGTTGCCCAGACAGTAGTACACAAAGCCTCTGGTGCCGTCCTCCCGCTCTATCCATTCACATTCCTGTATCGTGTGAGGCTGGGTGCCGATAATGAGGTCTGCTCCCCACTCCACAAAAAGCCTTGAAAGCTCTCTCTGGCTGTCTGTAACGACGTTGGTGACCTCGATACCGAAATGCGGGGAGACCACCACCACGTCCGCCAGCTCTCTCGCTCTCTTTATCTGCTGCTCGATAAGCTCAAGCTCATTCAGATATATTACTCTTGTGCCTAATTTTCCCGGATTTACCAAGCCGTTGGTGTGCTCCATGTATCCTAAAAAAGCGAAGGTGATGCCGTTTACTTCCTTTATCCTGATATCGTTCATATCCTCCTCGCTTCTGTAAGCGCCGTACCTCACGATATCGGGGTGCTCGGTATCCCAGTAGTCAAGGGAGGCGATAAGCCCGCTTTCCCCCTGATCCAGCACATGGTTGTTTGACATTGAGACGGCGTCAAAGCCCATCACCTCCACCATGTAGTCGCCAAGCGCCTGAGGAGTGCAGAACATGGGGTAGTTGGAGGGCGGGTAAGCGTCGGTGACCAGAGTCTCCTGATTGAGAATGGCAAAGTCTGCGTCTGTGATGTAAGGTATCACTCTTTCGTACACATAGGAAAAGTCGTAGCCTTCGCCGCCTGCCCTGTTGCGTGCCTGATTGTATATGTTGCTGTGTATAAGGTTGTCCCCTGCGCAGACAAGGTGAACGGAGAGCTTCTCCAAGGGCGCAGGGGGAGCTTCCTCGGTGGTTTCCGAAGCGGAGCCCGCAGTGGTCTCCTCCGGCGTGGTGCTGCCTTCGGAGTCGCTTTCCTGCGGCGTATCCGCAATGCTGGTGCAGGACGTCAGCAACGCAGCGCAAAGCAGCGCCGAAAGCGCCTTTATCAGCGTCCTTTTATTTTTCATTCATATCACTCCTTTTTCCAGTTGCTATTGTATCATATTTACTAATTTTTTGCAAGTGACACAGTCCCGATTGACAACTCCGTTTTTTTATGGTATATTAAATCTATATTCACAAAAAAGGAGAGAAAATATGTATTGTCCAAATTGCGGTGTATTTATTGACGGGAACGTTACCGTATGCACCTCCTGCGGTGTGGCGATAACGCCTTCCGAGCCTGCTCCTGCGGCACAGGACGCTTTCCCGGATCCAACCGTGCTTCCTGCCTCCGGTCAAACCGTGCTGCCTGCTGCCGGTCACACCGTGCTTCCTACTCCCGAGCAAAACCGGATCGACCCCAACAAGCTGTCTCCCGAGATGACGCCGAATCCTTGGGAATACGGACAGAACGTTGACATAGATTCAGTGGTTTCCGACCTGAACGAGCCTGAGCCTGAGCCTGTGGGCTCCAAGCAGGGCTTTACCGATCAGGATATGGCGTGGTTCACCGACCATCAGAAGCCGCAGCAGACTGCTTACTCTCAGCCGACCCAGTACCCTCAGCAGACGGGCTATCCTCAGCCGACGCAGTATCGGCAGCAGACCCCCTATCCTCAGCCGACCCAATACCCTCAGCAGACCGGCTACCCGCAGCAGCCGAATTACCCTCAGACTCCTTACCCTCAGCAAATACCGGGAAATCCCAATTTCGTTCCTCCGGTGCCTGTTGACCTCACCCCCAGAAAGTCCAACGTTCTTCTGGGCATCTTAGGAGCGGTGGTATTTTCCCTGATCGGCTGCGTGATATGGGTGCTTATCGGGAGCCTTGGCTACATATCCTACATAGGCGCTCTTGCGATGAGCTTCCTCACCATCACAGGCTACAAGGTGCTGGGCAAGAAGTTCGACATTCCCGGCGTGCTGTCATGCATAGTTGTGGTGGCGCTGGCAGTTCTTGCCAGCAACGTATTCATCAACGCCCTTGTAGTGGCAAACGATGCGGACACCATGGAGGTACTGGGCTATCTGGGCTACAACAACTTCAGCGACGTATTCCTGCACTTTTTCGACCTGTTGAATGATCTGGACGAAATATTCAGAGAACTTGCGCCAAGCTCAGCTACCCTGATGAGGGATTTCCTTGTGGAATTGGGCTTGAGCTACGTCTTTGCGGGAATTGCCTTTGCGGTGGTGGCGGTGCCTCAGTACAAATCTTCAAAAAACCGTTAAAACAAGAAAACGCCGTCTTAAAACGGCGTTTTTTTATTCCTCTATCAGCTTCCTTGCCTCGCTGAGACTTATATCCTTCTCCCTTGCTATCCTCGCAATATCCTCATATTCATACTTGCACCGTGCAGCCCCGAATCCGTCCGACTGCTTCTTCCTCACCTCGCCGCAGGGCGTATTCAGCACGGTAACGCTTCTGCCCATCACATACCGCCTTACCGCCGTTTCACGCACGCCGATGGTGGAGGTATGCCTGAATATCAATCCGAGCATTTTTTCCCTGTCCTGCTCCCTGCACATAACGCTTATCAGCGTGCCGGGGCGGGACTTTTTCATGCCGATGGGAACGGTGTAAACCTCCAGCGCTCCGCCCTCAAACAGCCTTTCCATGGCGAAGCCTATCTCCTCTGCGGTCATGTCGTCCACGTTGCAGGAAAGCTCGGATACCGTGTCGTTTATGCCGTTTCTGCGGCAGCTGTCCTCGCTCTCACCAAGCATTGCACGGACGCAGTTTGCCGCCTCGAAATCCTTTTTGCCCATGCCGTAGCCCACAGCCTGCGTTTTCATCACGGGCATCTCTCCGAACTCCGCTGCAAAATGCTTCAGCAAAGCCGCTCCCGTGGGAGTGCAAAGCTCGCCCTTGATATTCCCGCCGTAAACGGGAACGTCACGGAGTATGTGAGCGGTTGCAGGGGCGGGAACGGGCAGTATCCCGTGAGCGCAGCGCACCTGTCCGCTGCCCACATGAATGGGGGAAACCACCACCTTCTGCGGCGCAAGCTCCTCCATCAGAAGGCACACCGCCGTAATATCCGCAACTGCGTCCATGGTGCCGACCTCGTGAAAATGTATCTCGCTTACGGGAACGCCGTGAGCGTGGCTCTCCGCCTCTGCGATAAGTCCGTACACCGCCAGCACGTCCTGCCCGACCTTTTTTGGCAGGTGCAGGTGGGAGATTATATGTTCGATGTCGTGGAGGCTGCTGTGGTGGTGATGGTGAGTGTGCTCGTGGTCATGCTCATGCTCATGGTCGTGGTGGTGATGGTGCATTTCCTCGCCTTCCTCAACGCCGTGAACCTTAACGGAAATATGCGTTCCAGTTATCCCGCATTTCACCGAAGCTTCCTTAATGAACCTCACATCGGGTATTCCGAGTGCGTTCAGCCTCTCAACGAATTTATCGGGGTCGGGCAGCAGCTCCAGCAGCGC
>JAFLUH010000128.1 GCA_022508895.1 Oscillospiraceae bacterium | reverse complement strand
ATGACATTATCTGCCGGGGGATTCCCCCTTAGTGCATGGACTTTCACAGGGACGTAACAAGGAGGTGCTTAATGCAGGAGGAAGTAACACAGAAAACGATTGCCCTTGTGATTAAGACCGCAAAATTAGACGCCAACGTGCTGAAAGCTGCAATGAAGATGTATCTGAACCACCGTAAGCAGAAAGCACAGAAAACGCATGGAAAGACTTCTGTAAAAAAGCTCGTTGGGGAGGGCGCAGGCGTATCGTCGATTGAAGTCACTGACGGCAACATCAAATCTTTTGAGCGTGTAGCCAAAAAGTACAATGTTGATTTTGCCATTAAGAAAGACAAGACAACCGAACCGCCCAAGTATCTGGTATTTTTCAAGGGCAGGGATGCCGATGTGGTAGCACAGGCATTCAAAGAATTTGTTTATGGCAATGAGAAGAAAAAGGGCAGGGTTTCCATAAGGGAAAAACTCAAGCATTTCAAGGACGCAGTATTCCAGGACAAGAACCGGGAACGGAGCCGGGAGAAGAAGAAGGACAGGGGGCAGAGCCTATGAGCAATATCATAAATGGCATTGCCAAAGACCTGAAAGCCATTCCAAAGAACCTCAAGGCAAAGACCGGGAATGTTGACAAAAAGAAACTTGTCCTTATGAATTTACCCTATGTCCTTGCCGGATATTTTTGTGACAAAGCAGCGTGGCTGTGGCGGGTATCGCCGGGGCAGGACGCTTCCGCAAAAATGATGGCAGTCATGGGAGGGCTGGAGGGGCTGTTTTCCAATCCCCTGCCGAGCTTCTATCCAAAGGATCTGCTGATCGGGGTGTGCTGCGGCATTGCTTTAAGGCTTGCGGTATATTTCAAAGCCAAGAATGCCAAGAAGTTCCGGCATGGCATGGAGTACGGTTCCGCAAGGTGGGGCAATGCAAAGGACATAGAGCCTTACATGGATTCCGTATTTGAGAACAATATCCTGCTGACGCAGACGGAGAGGCTGATGATGTCGGGCAGACCGAGAGAGCCGAAGTATGCGAGGAATAAAAATATCCTTGTGATCGGGGGAAGCGGAAGCGGCAAGACCCGCTTTTTTGTGAAACCCAATTTAATGCAGATGCACAGCTCATACGTTGTCACTGATCCGAAAGGCACAGTCCTGATCGAGTGCGGAAAGATGCTCAAAAAGGGCGGCTATAAGATAAAAGTCCTCAATACCATAAACTTTTCAAAGTCCATGCACTACAATCCTTTCGCATACATCAGGAGCGAAAAGGACATTCTGAAACTCGTAAACACGATTATTGTCAACACCAAAGGGGAGGGGCAGCAATCCGGTGAAGATTTCTGGGTGAAGGCTGAAAAGCTGTATTACACAGCCCTTATCGCCTACATCTGGTATGAAGCCCCGGAGGAAGAACAGAATTTCGCCATGCTGATTGATATGATTGACGCAAGCGAAGCAAGGGAAGATGACGAGAATTTCAAGAACGCTGTTGACCTGCTGTTTGAGGAACTGGAGGGAAAAGACCCTAATCATTTCGCTGTCCGCCAATATAAAAAATACAAACTTGCGGCGGGCAAGACAGCTAAATCCATACTGATTAGCTGCGGCGCAAGGTTAGCGCCATTTGACATAAAGGAGCTGCGTGACCTTATGGAGTATGACGATCTGGAGCTTGACACTCTCGGAGAGAAAAAAACAGCACTGTTCGTCATTATTTCAGATACGGATGCCACTTTCAATTTTGTGGTGTCGATCATGTATTCGCAGCTCTTTAACTTACTTTGTGACAAGGCAGATGATGTCTATAATGGCAGGCTCCCGGTTCATGTGAGGATGCTGTTGGACGAATTTGCGAACATCGGACAGATACCACAGTTTGAGAAGCTGATCGCTACAATCCGGAGCAGGGAAATATCAGCTTCCATTATTTTGCAGTCAAAGTCCCAATTAAAGGCGATCTACAAGGACAATGCGGACACGATTGAAGGGAATTGTGATACCACCTTATTCCTCGGAGGGAAGGAAAAGACCACGCTCAAGGAGCTGGCGGAAGTTTTGGGTAAAGAAACAATAGACCTTTACAATACCTCGGACACAAGGGGTACGTCGCAGTCCTATGGGCTTAATTACCAAAAGACAGGGAAAGAGCTTATGAGCCAGGACGAGATTGCGGTCATGGATGGCGGGAAATGTATCATGCAGCTTAGAGGCGTCAGACCATTCTTCTCGGATAAATACGACATAACGAAGCATGGCAGGTACAAAGAGCTGTCCGATTATGACCAGAAAAACACCTTTGACATTGAGGACTATGTGAAGCATTTGCAGCACATGAAAGTCACGCCGGATACAGAGGTGGACGATGCCTTTGACTGCGGGGAAGTCAGCGGGCAGGAGGATATTTCCCCGGACATAACTGAATAGCGACTTTTGGACATGATGTCCAGAAGTGCAAAGACAACAACTGAATATGGAACTGTAAACCAATCACAGGACTTTCGGACGGACTGCCCGGAAGCCATGAAACGGAGTTTTGAATGTATTTGGGAAAGGACAGAAAACAAAGCACCCGGCACAGCCAATCGCCAAACTGAATGTACCGGATGCCCGCAGGGTTCTCCCAAAGGATTTCCCTGCCCTCATTTTACCACAAAGGGCGGGGAATTTGCATATCAAAGCTCTTTCTTTATCAAAAAATCAAATCTTAGGAAAGAAAGAGGTAATCAAAATGAGTTTTTTCACAACAGCAGTAACAGGATTAAAGACAGTAGTAACCGCAATCGGAGCAGGCGTAGGCGTATGGGGCGTCATCAATCTTCTGGAGGGCTATGGCAATGATAATCCGGGCGCAAAGTCACAGGGCATCAAACAGCTTATGAGTGGCGGCGGCATTATCATTGTGGCGCAGACGGTGATCCCACAGCTCTCCTCGCTGTTCTCATAATTCATGGGTTCGATCATTGACAAGATCACTGAATTTATAAAGGAAATGCTGCAGGGGTGGGTGCTTGACAACCTCGGCACGATGTTCACGGACGTAAATGATAAGGTCGGGACAATCGCCGGGGAAGTCGGGCAGACACCGAGCGCATGGAACTCAGGCATATTTTCCATGATACGGAACCTTTCAGAGAATGTCATGATCCCCATAGCG
Source organism: Oscillospiraceae bacterium (assembly GCA_022508895.1). GTDB lineage: Bacteria > Bacillota > Clostridia > Oscillospirales > Ruminococcaceae > Ruminiclostridium_E. The sequence goes on along the minus strand of JAFLUH010000128.1, from coordinate 738 downwards.
GGGCTTATTATCAGCGCAATCTTATGTTATGAGCTGATAACAATGGTAATGGACAGAAACAATATGCACGAGGTAGGGAGCGAGTTCTTTTTCCGCTACCTCGTGAAAGCGTGTATCGCAGTGATGCTTCTCAGCAAGACATTCGACATCACAATGGCAATCTTCGATGTGGGAAACCATATCGTGACAAATGCGGCGGGTGTCATATCAGGCTCTACAAGCATTGACGTGGAAGCCACGCTTACCACAATGTTCAACAGCCAGCTTTCCACTATGGGCATCGGTGAACTGATCGGGCTTGGGATAGAAACCATGATTGTCAGCTTATGTATGAAGATCATGTCCGTCCTCATCACCGTCATCTTATACGGGCGCATGATTGAGATATACCTTTATATTTCGGTGGCTCCCGTACCGTTTGCCACTTTGAGCAACCGGGAATGGGGCAGCATTGGAAACAACTACATCAAGGGGCTTTGCGCTTTGGCGTTCCAGGGATTTTTTATGATGGTGTGTGTCGGCATCTACTCGGTGCTGGTTGCCAGCGTTGCGGTGGCGGGAAACCTGCATACTGCGCTCTGGTCTGTGGCGGCATACACCGTTATCCTGTGCTTCAGCTTATTCAAGACAGGCTCCCTTGCAAAATCAATCTTAAATGCCCATTAAAGGGGCATGGAATTTAAAGAAAGGAAAATGCTTATGGCAATATCGGTAGCAGTGCCAAAAGATCTGAGCGGC
>JAFLUH010000127.1 GCA_022508895.1 Oscillospiraceae bacterium | reverse complement strand
TCGGATATGCTGTGGTCAGGGTCAGCGGTGTTGATGTCAGAGCTATCATAGCTGTTGGGGAGAGAATTGCCGCCTCCCGTGCCTCCCATGAGCACTACCGCTAAAACCGCCGCAGCAGCGCAAAGCCCGCTTCCTATGGCTGCCCATTTTATCCAGCCTGCTCCGCTTCTTTTTTCAGGCACCTCGGGGACTTGTTCCTCCGCTTCGCCTATCGTATAAAGTAACTTCTCGTTGTTTTTCATAGTGTGAACCCCTCCTGTTCAAGATAGCTTTTCAGCTTGCTGCGTGTGCGCTGCAGGGACATTTTCACTGCGCCGTCGCTTTTGCTCAGGCGGTCTGCTATCTCTTTTATGCTGAACATATACCAGTAGCGCAGCATAAAAATGTCCTTGGTTTCACCGTCAAGCTCCTGTAAAAACCCGTCCAGCGCCGTTTTCAGCGCAAGGTCGTCGGTGATGGTCTCGTCGGTGCCTACACATTCGGCAAGCTCGTCAAGGCAGAGCGCTATCTGACCTTTGCCGTACTTCTCCGCTCTGCTTTTGCGGTAGCGGTCGATGGCGAGATTTCTGGTTATTTTGCCCAGAAACACCGAAAGACGGTCGGGCTTGTGGGGCGGAATCGCGTCCCACGCTCTCAGCCATGTGTCGTCAAGACACTCCTCGGTGTCCTCGGGACAGTGCAGTATATTATCTGCGATAACGGTACAGTAGCGCTGATATTTGCTGCGGCTCTCGGATATCGCCGCTTCCGAGCGCTGCCAGTACAGCTCGATTATTACAGAATCTTCCATTACGGTTTTGGTCCTTTCCTAAGAAGCGCTTCTTTTTTAGCAATTTGCCTTTCACTCATATAGACGTAAAATCTGACAGGAAAGTAACGCAAACGGCAAACTTTTTCGCAAGTTTGCCGTTTCGCTTTTATCAGGATTTGCTGATAGTTATGAAAAATTCGGCGCTCAGCTCGGGCAGGGGGAGACGGTATTGCTCCGCAAGCTCGGGACCGCAGGAGTTGGAGCCTACGCCCGCCATCAGGCTGTCCACGCATATCACATTGCTTTCGCACTTTTCCAGCTCGTAGTTGTGGCGTTTGGCGGCAAGCTCCTCCTGAGTGTATTCCGAGGCGTTGAAGGAGAAGGGGTTTTCGGCTTCAAAGCGTATCTGCAAGTCGCCGCTTTTTACCGTCATGTGCCTGCAGCCCCAGTGGGAGGAGTTCTCCTGCGGGCGGATATAGTCCTCGTGCATTTCGGAAATTTTCGAGGAGAACAAGCCCATGTAGGAGGAGCGGTGCTTGTCGGTGTAGCTTTCGTTTGGTCCGTAACCGAAGTACTCCACGCTGTCGAAGGACTTGGGGAGGAACAGGCGTATGCCGAAGCGGGGCAGGAAGGTGAGCTTTTCGGCGGCGGTCATGCGGCAGCTTATTTGCAGCTCGCCGCCGCCGTATATCCTGTAGATAACGTCAGCGTGGGCAAAGGGCGGCTGTACGCTCCAGCCGAAGGACTGCTTCACCGCTATCTCGATGCAGTCGTCCTGCTGCGTCAGCTCTGCGCCGTACACCTTGGGTATATAGTCGTTCAGGTGCATCTGGTACCAGTCGCCTTTCATGGTGTCGTTGTCGGTGGGGGCACGGAAAAAGTTGAATTGCAGAGGGCGGTCAAGCAGCTCCCTGCCGTCGTATCTGATGGAATCGAAGGCGGCAAGGCGCCTGTTGAAGGTGTATGTGACGCCGTTTACGGTAACGGAGGGCCTCAGCGGGTGGTCGGCGGTGAGGAACAGGGTCGGAGCGGAGGAAACAAATCGGGGCTTTGCGTGGGTCTCTTTAAGGCAAAGCTGGTCGAAGCATACCTCGTAGCCTTTCTCACACCACGGCAAAGCAGCTTTTGCGGTGAAGATGAAGCGGATATATACGTTGTCGCCCGCTGCTTTCGCCGCCTCGGGGACGGTTATTTCGGCGGCGCTCATGGGCGGGAGGGTGAAGGTGAAGCTGCCTGCGGAAATTACCTTGCCCTCTGAGGTTATCTCGTAGCTGCCGTCTAAAAGGTCGCCTGCGTTGGCAAAATTGAGATAGCTTCTTATTATAAAGGTATCTGGGGAGGCTCCCTTTTCAACACGGACGGGGCGGTACACCTGCTTCAGCTCAAGCAAGCCCGTGTGGGGCGTTCTGTCGGGGTACACAAGTCCGTCCATGCAGAAGTTGCCGTCGTTGTGGCGCTCGCCGAAGTCGCCGCCGTAGCCGTAACAGGGCTTGCCGTCCACCGTCTTTACGGGGAAGCCGTGGTCGCACCACTCCCATACAAAGCCGCCGCAGAAGCGTTCATCGGAATAAAAGGCATTGCGGTAGTCCTCCAAGTCGCCCGGGCCGTTGCCCATTGCGTGGCAGTATTCGCAGAGCACCAGCGGGCGGGCGTGACTGTCCTCCTCCACCAGCTTGTGCATTTCGTCAATCGGCGGGTACATACGGGATATTACGTCAAGTATTTCGTCGGAGGTGTCGTCCAGCCTGTGTACGCTTTCGTAGTGGACAAGTCTGGTGTCGTCCACGCTTTTGATGTATTCGGCGGCGGCAACCATGTTTGCGCCTAAGCCGCCCTCGTTGCCCAAAGACCAGAAAACCACGCAGGGGCGGTTCATGTCACGGCTCACCATCATTTTTGAGCGGTCAACTATGGCGTTTCTGAAGCGTCCGTCCCTTGCAAGGAGGGCAATGCCGTCGTAGCTTTTGCTCCATTTCAGGTCGTTGTTTGCAATGAAGCAGCCGTGGGCTTCGTAGTCGGCTTCGTCTATGACGTAGAAGCCGTACTCGTCGCAGAGGCGGTAGAACAGGGGGGAGTTGGGGTAGTGGGAGGTGCGTATGGCATTTACGTTGTGGCGTTTCATCAGGTCAAGGTCTTTGCGCATCTGTTCCACGCTTGCATAGCTGCCTGTTTCGGGGTAGCTGTCATGGCGGTTCACGCCGCGGAATTTGATGGGGACGCCGTTTATTTTTACTGTGCTGTTTTCAATGGCAATGCTGCGTATGCCTATCCTTTCGCCTATGGCTTCGGTGGGAGTGAGAATGGTGAGGTCATATAAATATGGCGTCTCCGCCGACCATAGGCTGGGAGCTTCTACGGGTATTTTTACGGTTTCGCCGTCCTTGGCGCCGCCCCTGAACAGCTCGTTTTGCTCCATGTCGGTGAGTATAAGGTCTGCATTTTCACCTTGGAGAGTTATCAGTATCTCGGCGGTTTTGTCGGGGTTCAGCACTGTTTTGATGCGGTAGGTCTCAAGGCGTTTGTCGGGGCGGCTGAGCATATACACGTCACGGAAAATGCCTGAGAGACGGAATTTGTCCTGATCTTCGAGGTATGTTCCGTCGCACCACTTCAGCACCACGGCAGTTATGGTGTTTTTGCCGTCATGAAGAAGGTCGGTCACGTCAAATTCGCTTGTCATGTGGGAGACTTGGGTGTAGCCTGCGAATACGCCGTTTATATAAAGGTACAGGCAGCTGTCCGCGCCCTCGAACACAAGTATCCGCCTCATGTCGTCGGGGTCGTAGGTGTACTCCCTGCTGTAAACGCCTGCGGGGTCGTCGTCGGGGACGTAGGGCGGGTCGTAGGGTATGGGGTAGGCTATGTTGGTGTACTGGGGCGTGTCGTAGCCGTGAAGCTGCCAGTTGGAGGGAACGGGAATGGTTTTTTCGGCTTTTACCGAGGGGAAGCTGTCCTCTAAGTCTATCACGCTGTCAAAGTAGCGGAAGCCCCAGTCGCCGTTCAGCAGCCGGAAGCGCTCCGAGCTTTCACGGTCTGCAAAGGGGTTCTGGGTTTTTGCAAAGGGGACGAAGTAGCAGCGGTCAGGGAGGGTGTTTATGTGCAGGGTTTCGGGGTTTTCGTGGTATATCATTTTGCTTTTGGGGGAATTTTCGGCTGCGATTT
>JAFLUH010000126.1 GCA_022508895.1 Oscillospiraceae bacterium | reverse complement strand
AGCGATAACAAGGGTCTGCAAAACGCCTACTGCTGAATTAAAAAATGCCATGATAAAGTCCTCTCTTTCTGCCGCTTCCTGCGGCTTAAAACTGGTTTTTGGGTTTCTTTTAGCATAAAAAAAGCCGCCTGCGTGGGCGGTAATGCCGTAAACGTGGCGTGCTGTCCGTCATTCTTTATTTTGGGGGCGTGTCAGCCGCCACGCCTGCGGCGGGGCATTTAGACCTCTATCTCGTAAAGGTCAAATTCCTCGTCCGGCTTGACGATTGCCGGACGGCGTTTCATGTACTGCTCCACATCAAACGCATTTTTCTTGTCATAGTCGGACAGAAACTTATATCTTGGGTGCTGTGTAATGTCAAACTTGTTACTGAAAAACGGGCGCACACCCCGCACCTGCAAGATACACTTTCCTCCGTCCATAACGGCGATCTCGTCTTGGCTCATTAACTCCTTTCCTAGTTTCTGAAAATTCATTCCGTAAGATTTTTCCCGTCCCCGGTTCTCGGACGTATTGTAAAGGTCTATCGTTTCTTTCCCTAAAAGCTCCGACATTTCCTTTAAGGTGGACTTCTCCTTGCCGCCTAAAAATAGGGTGGTGTCGCAGTTACCCACAATGGTATCTGCGTTGTCCTTGTATATGGCTTTTAGCTGGCTCTGCGCCTGCAAGATAAGGCAGGCAGATATTTCCCGGCTCCTTATGGTGGCGATCAGCTTTTCCAGCTTTGGTATCTGCCCGATATTTGCACACTCGTCCAACAGACAGCGCACATGGACGGGAAGCCTGCCGCCGTACACATCATCTGCCTTGTCGCATAACAGGTTAAAAAGCTGCGTGTACATCATGGCGACAACAAAGTTAAAGGTATCGTCCGTGTCGGAGATAATGACAAACAGGGCGGTCTTTCTGTCCCCCAGCGTGTCAAGCTCCAAATCGTCCGTTTCCATAAGCTCCCTAAGTTCCTTTATGTCAAAGGGTGCTAACCTTGCGCCGCAGCTTATCAGTATGGACTTTGCTGTTTTTCCGGCGGCAAGTTTATATTTCTTGTACTGCTTCACCGCAAAATGCTCCGGGTCTTTTTCTTCCAGACGGTCAAACATCAGATCAACAGGGTTTTTAAAGTCCTCGTCATCTTCCCTCGCTTCGCTGGCGTTTATCATGTCAAGCAGGGTGGTAAAATTCTTTTCTTCTTCCGGGGCTTCATAGTAAATGTAGCCGATAAGGGCGGTATAGTAGAGCTTTTCCGCTTTCGTCCAGAAATCTTCGGAAGATTTTTCTCCCTCGCCTTTGGTGTTCACCATGATTGTATTTACCAGCTTTAAAATGTCCTTTTCACTGTGCAGGTAGGCAAAGGGATTGTAGTGCATGGACTTCTTGAAATTGATCGTGTTAAGCACTTTTATCCTGTACCCGCCCTTGTCAAGCAGCTTCCCGCACTCGATTAAAACCGTCCCTTTCGGGTCGGTCACAACATAGGAGCTGTGCATTTGCATAAGGGACGGCTTCACGAAAAATCGGGTCTTTCCGCTGCCGCTTCCCCCGATCACCAGAATGTTTTTATTCCTTGCATACTTGGGGTTTTTCGGTCTGCTGCTCATGGTAAGCCGTTCCGTCTGGGTAAGGGGGATATTGTTCTCAAATACCGGGTCTATGTAAGGTTCAATGTCCTTTGCATTTCCCCAGCGTGCGGAGCCGTACTCTATGCCCTTGCGGTACTTCTTGGCGTTCTTGCCTTTCATGTAGACGGCAATCCGCAGGATAACCGCCCCGGCTATGCCGATCAGTAAGTCCTGCCCGTTAAGGCTTGGCAGGGGGCTTTCAAAAGCGGCGGTCATGCCCTCCATGATATGTAACAGCTTCCCGGATAAGTCAGCCCCCGGAGAGAGCCTAAACGCTTCCCCCACTTTCATAAACAGCCACACAAAAATGAGATAAGGGGCATTTAAGATAAGCAGCTTTTTCATGTTTGGCTTCATCTGTCCCGCCCCCTTTCCTTGTCCCTTGTTTTCTCCCGGTTCTGGTTCATCTGCTTTGCCTTTTCCTTAAAGGCATTAAGGGCTTTTCGTATGGACGGCTTCTTGTCCTTATTAAGCTGCTTTGCGGCAAACTCCTTAAAGGCTTCTGTCATAACGTCCACGTCCCGCCCTTTGAAAAACACAAGATACCGGGGCGGTTCCTCGCCCTTTACTTTCTTTAGGGCAAAATCAAGCCCGTACTTCTTGGCAATCGGGGCAAAGGCTTTGATATTTTCGTCTGTGATCTCCATGCTGGAAACGCCTGTATTCTGCTTCATAAGGTGTTTTAAGCTCTGCTTCCCCCGGTATTCCTTTGGGGCTTTCTGCTTTCTTGCCTGCAAGAATTTCCTTAGTGCAGCCTGCAACACGGAAGCGGTCACTTTTGCGGTCTTAATGGATATGGCAATCGTCTTTTCGTTGACTTGTTCCTCCATAGGTCTTAATTCCTCCTTTCTTGGGATAGCGTTCTCTTAGGGGGCGGTCTTGCAGAATGGCGAAAGCCGCCCCTTTTTGGGTATCTGGTTTCTATGGCAATCCCCCCTTTAACTGTGCATATCGTGATTGACGGCGGCGGTATAGTAGCTGTCAATGGTGTTTGGGGCATTGAACAGCACCGCAAGCAGGTATTTCTTGATGTTGCGTATCTTGGTCGTGTTCTCCTGCATACAGGATAAGACAAACTGGATATGACTACTTTCCAGCTTCATAAACTTTGCTTTTACCAACGCTGCCGGGTAATCGTCCCCGGCAATCCGTATCATTTTCCGCTGGGTACAGAGGGTTTCCAGTATCAGCGAAACGATCTCGTCTAACATAGCCCGGTTTATGCTCTTGTCCTGTATCAGATAGGGGTACTCTATCCTGTCCTTTATGACTTCCTCATAGGCTTTTACTGCTTCCATGTATGAGCCGCTTCCGTTCCTTTCCTCCGTCTGATCTGCCGCCCTCCCGGTGGCAGGAATGGAATGGATAGGAATTTCATGGACTACAAGCCCTATCCCCTCCGGGCTTATCTTGGTGATGTAGCCTGCCTGCTCCAACTCCCGGACAGCTTCATTGATTGTGTCGGTGTCCTCCCTGCTAAAAGCGGTCAAGCCCTGCAAGGTAGCGTCCCACGCTTCGGGAACAGACAACAGCACGGACAAAAGCCCTTTAGCGTTTAGGGATAATTCCGGGTTGTGTAAGTGGTGGCTTGACATAACCGTATAGCCTGCGGGCTTCTCTACCTGTAACATTGTCATTCTTTATCAGCTCCTTTCCTCTTTTCTATGGCACAAAAAAAGACGCTCATTTCTGAACGCCTTGCCTTTCAATCTCTATTTCTTAAATAGCTGCTCTATCTGAAATCTCATGTAGGAATAGAAGTTCCAGAGATTAGCACTTAACACAAAATCTTTTCGGTAAAAGAATTTATGCGTGTATTCTATGTTATGCCCCCTGCACCAGCCTACAATGTCTTTCATCAGCAGGGCTTCCCCCTGTTCTATCCTGTCCCCTAACGCTTGGAACATGAACAGCTCCCTTTCTGTCCTTATCCTCAAATAGAAGATCACGTTAAAATACCTTATCTGTACTGTACCCATATCCTACCTTTACTCTATACACATTTATACCATGCTCTTGTGTATTCTGTTTCCTTTCTCCCTCTTTTTTCACTCAATCAACACAATATGCCTTGTTTTCTAAGGGTAAATATTTCCACAATAATCAAAATTACTTCCACAGTTCCCATCCCATCTTCCTCAAGCAAAAAAAGTTTAAAATTTTTAAGATTACTCATATGTATACCTACCTTTCTTCTTAATTTACAAAACTCCTTACAGAAATCAAATACAGCTTCTGGCGTTTTCAAATGTCGGAAAACGCGGGCACCATGATCATCACCATCACCACCGCCAGCATCATCA
>JAFLUH010000125.1 GCA_022508895.1 Oscillospiraceae bacterium | reverse complement strand
ATGCCCTTGGTAAAGTAGGTCTTCCCTGCTCCCATTTCACCTGTGTAAAGCACAGCGTCGTCGGGGTTCAGGAGCTTTGCGAAGTCAAAGGCAATTTTTTCGGTGTCACTGACGCTTTGGGAAATGTATTTTTCCATCAAACCGATTAAAATAATCCGCTGATAACGCCGTTGTCGTCTACGTCTATGTTGTCGGCAGCGGGAACCTTTGGCAGTCCGGGCATTGTCATTATGTCGCCTGCGTAGGCTACCACAAAGCCTGCACCTGAGGACAGCTTTACGTCTCTTATTGTTATGTTGAAGTTCTCGGGCTTGCCAAGCTTGGTCTGGTCGTCGGAGAGCGAGTACTGGGTTTTTGCTACGCAGACGGGTATTTTGTCACAGCCCAGAGCTTCTATCTCCTTTATCGCTTTTTCTGCCTGAGAGGTGAAGGTCACTCCGTCGGCACGGTAAATTTCCTTTGCTATGGTGTTCAGCTTTTCCTTGATGGGCAGCTTTTCATCGTATATGGGGGCAAAATTGCTTGCGGTGGAGTCTATTGTTTTGATAACCGCCTCGGCAAGCTCCTTGCCGCCCTCGCCGCCGTTCAGGAATACGTCGGAGAAGGCAACGGCAACGCCCTGCTCCTTGCAGAAAGCCTTGATGTATTCTATCTCGGACTCGGTGTCGGTGTAGAAGTGGTTTATTGCTACTACAACGGGAACGCCGTATTTTTTCATGTTTTCGATGTGGGTTTGCAGGTTGATGATTCCCTTTTTCAGCGCGTCAAGATTTTCGGCGGTAAGGTCGGTTTTGGGTACGCCGCCGTTGTATTTGAGGGCACGAATCGTTGCTACCAAAACTGTGCAGTCGGGCTTTAAGCCGGCAAAGCGGCACTTGATGTCAAAGAATTTCTCTGCGCCTAAATCGGAGCCGAAGCCTGCCTCGGTGACTGCATAATCGCCTAACTTCATTGCAAGCCTGGTGGCTCTTACCGAGTTACAGCCGTGGGCGATGTTGGCGAAAGGACCGCCATGTACGATCGCAGGAGTGTTTTCCAGGGTTTGTACAAGGTTAGGGTTTATGGCGGTTTTAAGCAGTGCGGTCATTGCGCCTACTGCGTTAAGGTCTTTTGCAAAAACGGGCTTATTGTCATAGGTGTAAGCTACAAGTATGTTGCCCAGACGCTTTTTCAGGTCGTTCAGGTCGGTGGCAAGGCAGAGGATAGCCATTACCTCGGTGGCAACTGTGATGCAGAAATGATCCTCACGGGGCATACCGTCCATTTTGGTGCCGAGTCCTACTATGCAGTTTCTCAGCGCTCTGTCGTTCATGTCAAGGCAGCGCTTTATCTGGACACGGCGGACGTCTATCCCAAGGGCGTTTCCCTGTTGAACATGGTTGTCAAGGAGTGCGCAGAGAAGGTTGTTTGCAGAAGTGATGGCGTGCATATCACCTGTAAAGTGCAGGTTGATGTCCTCCATGGGGACTACCTGTGCGTAACCGCCGCCTGCTGCACCGCCCTTTATACCGAAAACGGGACCGAGAGAGGGCTCACGCAGGGCAAGCACTGCCTTTTTGCCCAGCTTGTACATTCCCTGGGCAAGTCCGATACTGGTGGTGGTTTTTCCCTCGCCTGCAGGGGTGGGGTTGATGGCGGTTACAAGTATCAGCTTGCCGTCTGGTGCGTTTTCAAGCCTTTTTATGCACTCCTCGGTTATCTTTGCTTTATAATGACCGTAGGGTTCAAGCTCGTCCTCGCTTACGCCTAAGTCTGCGGCAATGTCTTTGATCTTCTTCATTTGGGCATTCTGGGCTATTTCAATATCGGTAAGCATCGGGATGTCCTCCTGTTAAAAGAAAAATTTACATAAATACATTATAGCATTGTTTGGAGCAAATAGCAATAGTTATTCCAATTTCATCTGTCCTGCGTTAAAGTTCACTGCTTTCCCTGCTGAGGGGATATTTTTTATTATATAGTCCTCTGCATTTTCAATGCTGCCTTCCTGATATACGGTAACAAGGGACAGCTCGGATTTGGTAAGGCGCATTACCTGAACGCCCTGAGTTTCACGGGACGCCTTGGACATAAGCAGGTCGGAGGAGAATATCATTATCTTTCCCACCGATGACTGGAGAAGGAAGTCGGTGGATTCCTTTATGATAAAGGTACCTACTACAGGTGAGCTTGTGTTGAAGGCATTTGCAAGCTTTTTGCGGTTGGTTTTGGTCTCGTAGGAGGACAGCGGTATCTTGGCGCATTTTCCGTTTTGGAAGAATATCATCAGAGTTTCGCTGTAATCCGACGTTACTGCTGTGAACAAAAGACTTTCGCCGTTGTCAAAATCAAGCTTTGCGGGGATAAAGTCGCCCATGGTGCTTGCCTTGGTGGTCTCGAACTGGCTGACCTTGGCTTTGTATACTACGGCGTTGTTTGTAAAGAACAGCAGGTCACTCTTGTTGGATACCTCCTGTTCAAGGACTACGGCGTCGTTTTCTTTCAGCTTCTGCTCGCTGCTCATGCGGAGGGACTGGGCGGTTATTTTCTTAAAGTAGCCTTCCTTGGTCATGAAGATGTTTACGTTGAAGTCGGGCTCGTCGTCCTCTATCTCCTCCGGCTCCTCTGCTGCGTAGGTGAGGAGGGTCTTGCGGGGCTGACCGTATTTTGTGATTATGTCTTTCAAATCGGAGATTATGATGTTTTTTATGCGGCGGGGGCTTGCAAGCGTGTCCTCCATGTCGGAGATGTCGGATTTCAGGTCGTTTATCTCCTCAAGCCTTTTCAGAATGTATTCCTTATTGATGTGGCGCAGCTTTATTTCCGCAACGTATTCCGCCTGTACCTCGTCAATGCCGAAGCCTATCATGAGGTTGGGGACTACCTCCGATTCCTCGGCGGTCTCACGGATTATTTTGATGGCTTTGTCGATGTCAAGCAGTATCTTCTGCAAGCCAAGCAGCAGGTGCAGCTTTTCCTTCTTTTTGGCAAGGTCAAAGGTTATCCTGCGTTTAAGGCAGCCTACTCTGAATTCCGTCCATTCGTTCAGTATCTCACGGACTCCCATAACTCTTGGTGAGCCGTTTATAAGCACGTTGAAGTTGCAGGCGAAGGAGTCCTGCAGGGGGGTGAGGCGGTACAGCTTCTGCATGAGGCTGTCGGGGTCGGTGCGGCGTTTAAGGTCAAGTGCCAGTTTTAAACCTGACAAGTCTGTTTCGTCTCGCACATCGGAAATTTCCTTGATCTTGCCTATCTTTACCAGCTCGACTATGCGGTCGATTATGGCTTCCGCTGTGGTGGTGGGAGGGATCTCCGTTACCTCGATAACGTTTGCGTCGGGGTCGAAGTTGTATTTGGCTCTTACCTTGAAGGAGCCTCTGCCGGTGTCGTATATCTTTTTCAACTCCTCCTCGTCGTAGACTATGAAGCCGCCGCCGGGGAAATCTGGGGCTTTCAGGGTGGAGATTATGTCATGGTCAGGGTCGCGCATGAGGCTTATTGCGGTCTCGCATACCTCGGTGAGGTTGAAGGAGCAGATGTTGCTGGACATGGAAACTGCTATGCCTATGTTGTTGTTTACCAAAATCGATGGGAATTTGGCAGGCAGCAGGGTCGGCTCGGTCATGGAATTGTCGTAGTTGGGGACAAAGTCGACCGTGTCCTTGTCTATATCGGAAAACAGCTCGGTGCATATCTTGTCAAGCTTTGCCTCGGTGTAACGGCTTGCGGCAAAGGACATATCCCTTGAATATGCTTTGCCGAAGTTGCCTTTGCTGTCTACGTATGGGTGGAGGAGGGTCTCGTTGCCTCTGGTAAGACGTACCATTGTTTCGTAGATAGCCATGTCTCCGTGAGGGTTCAGGCGCATGGTCTGTCCTACTATGTTAGCGGATTTGGTTCTTGCGCCGGTCAGCAGACCCATTTTGTACATGGTGTACAGCAGCTTTCTGTGAGAGGGCTTGAAGCCGTCTATTT
>JAFLUH010000124.1 GCA_022508895.1 Oscillospiraceae bacterium | reverse complement strand
TATTATAGCATTGCATAAAGGTAAAGTCAATTTCCTCTTGACAAAATATATATCCTGATATATACTAATATCGGAGGTGATACTATGGAAACCGCAAAAATATTTGACAACGGAAGAAGCCAGGCTGTCAGGCTGCCCAAAAAATACAGATTTACAGACAGCGAGGTATATATTCACCGCCTCGGAAAAGCAGTAATGCTGGTACCCAAGGACGAAGTGTGGCAAACCTTTCTGGACGGCTTGAACAGCTTTCCCGATGATTTTATGCAGGACGGCAGAGCGCCTGACATACCCTCGGAGAGGGACGAGCTATGAGCGGCTATCGCTATATGCTTGACACCAACATCTGCATTTATGCCATAAAAAACAAGCCCGAGCAGGTGCAAAAACGGTTATTAAGCAATTTGAAAAAGGGACTCTGCATATCTGTTATTACACTGGCAGAGTTAGAGTTTGGCATAGAAAAAAGCTCAAGACCTGAACAAGCCGCCTCCGCTCTCATGCAGTTCTTGTCAGTTATTGAAGTGCTGCCTTTTACAAATCAGGCGGCTGTGGAATACGGAAAAATCTGTGCATATCTGCAAAAGAAAGGCACTCCCATCGGCACAATGGATATGCTGATAGCCGCTCACGCCAAATCCGAAAATGCGGTGATAGTCACCAACAATGTGAAAGAATTTGAACGTGTTCCCGATTTGAAAATCGAGAATTGGGCGGAGGAATAAATTTCAAATCAGCTCCCCAATCTCCGAATTAAAATCGTCCAGCATCACCCTAAGCGCCGTAAACGCAATGACCGAGTAAATATCAACTCCTTTGGGAATATCAATAGGCAGCTCCAGCGGCTCCACCTTCTTCCCCGAAAAAGCCGTCAGCTCCCGATTAAGCGACACCACCACCCCGTCGTCCGACAGACTGCTGTAGGAAAAGGTATCCGTCTTGCGAAAGCCGCAGGTGATGGTGTGGCACCCGCTGCCCTTCAGCGCCTTCATCTGCTCCTCATTTTCCGAGCAGGCGATAACCGTAGCCCCCTCGGGAAACCCGAAATCGGGCACGCACCCCTTTTTCAGCAGAAACACAGGCTCCTCAGCTTCAACACTGTCAAAGCTCCCGAAATCCACCGCCGTCAGCTCGTAGCCCTTGCCCCACTGACAGGCGGCATTTTTTTTGATGTAAGTCACCCGATAGGTATTGGCAAGTATGTTTTTCAGCAGGAAATAAAAGTCCTTGTCCCCGCTGTCGCCGCAAATAAAAATAGTAGTCAAGCGTCTCACCTCTTGACTACTATTTGCATTTATATGCTTAATATTCCATTCCTATCTTGAGAGCCTTCAGGTTAGCCTCAACAAGGTTAGCCTTCTTAGGCGGCACCACCTTGTGTACAGCCTTTTCAATGACCTCCCCGGACGCTATCCCCGTCTCCTTTATCAGCTTACCCAGCAGTATAACGTTAGCCATGCCCTTAAGCTGATTTTCGTTAGCTAACTGAGTAGCAGGCACATAGTAGCAGTCTACATCGCTCCTGTCGCACTTAGTATCAATAAGCGCACTGTCGATAAAGCACTTGCCGCCCGCCTTCAGACTGCCGATAAACTTGTCGTAGCTGGGGGTATTCATCACAAGCAGCAGATCAGGCTCCAGCACCAGCGGAGAACCGATAGGGTCGTCGCTTACGCAGACGGAGCAGTTACAGGTGCCGCCCCTCATTTCAGGCCCGTAAGAGGGAAGCCATGAGACCTGCTTGCCGCCGTACAAGCCTAAGTAAGCCAGCAGCTTGCCGATAAACAGGATACCCTGACCGCCGAAGCCTGCCAAAAGAATATCATTCGTCATCTTACAGCCCCCTCCTTAAATACTCCCAGAGGATAGTAGGGAATCATCTCGTCCTTCAGCCTCTGAATGGCTTCGATAGGCGTTTTACCCCAGTTGGTAGGGCAGGTGGAGAGTACTTCTATGATGGAAAATCCCTGCTTGTTCTTCTGGAACTCAAAGCCCTTTCTTATAGCCTTCTTAGCGGTCATGATGGACTTGGGGTCAATAACGGTAACACGCTCAGCCAGCGCCACGCCGTCAAGCTGTGACAGCATTTCGCACACCTTAACGGGAAATCCCTCAACGCTTGTATTACGTCCGTAAGGGGTAGTCTGTGTGACCTGTCCGGGAATTGTTGTAGGCGCCATCTGCCCCCCCGTCATGCCGTAGGTGGTGTTGTTGATGAAAATAACGGTGATATTCTCCCCTCTGGTAGCCGCATGAACTGTCTCCGCAGTACCGATAGCCGCAAGGTCGCCGTCCCCCTGATAGGTGAACACGAACTTGTCCGGATTAGCTCTCTTTACACCCGTAGCAACCGCAGGTGAACGCCCGTGTGACGCCTCCAGCATATCGCAGTTGAAGTAATCGTAAGCCATAACGGAGCACCCGACAGGGCAAACGCCGATGGTATCCCCCTCTATCCCCATCTCGTCGATGACCTCCGCAACCAGTCTGTGCACGATACCGTGGGTACAGCCGGGGCAGTAGTGCAGGGGCACGTCGCAAAGGGCGTGAGGTCTTTTGAATTCAGGCATTACCTGTCACCTCCCATTTCTTTTATCTTGTTCAGTATTTCAGCGGGGCTGGGTATAACGCCGCCTGTCCTGCCCACAAATTCAACGGGCAGTCTGCACTCTAATGCAAGCTTAACGTCGTCCACCATCTGTCCCATGGACATTTCGGTGACAAGCACCTTCTTGGCGTTTTTGCAGGCCTCGTTTATCTCCTTGACGGGGTAAGGCCACAGGGTTATCGGTCTGAACACGCCCGCCTTTATGCCCTCTTTTCTTGCCAGCTCCACGGCGGACTTGGCAAGACGTGCGGTAGACCCGTAAGCCGCAACCACAATATCAGCGTCCTCGGTCTTGTAGCACTCCGCCATAGTCTCCTTCGCCTTGACCTCCTCGTACCTCTCGAACCGCTGACGAACCTTTTCTTCAAGCTCCTCAGCCTGCAAGTACAGGGAGTTGATTATATTGTGCTTTCTCTTATTCTGATGTCCCGTAGCCGCCCAAGGCTTATTTGAAGCGTCGGACAGCTTTATCTCAGCGTCCTCGTCAAACGCCACAGGCTCCATCATCTGTCCCAGCAGACCGTCCGCCAGTATAACGGCAGGCATTCTGTACTTGTCCGCCAGATCGAACGCCTTCTGCACCGTATCCGCCATTTCCTGCACGGTAGAGGGCGCAAACACCAGCGCATGGAAATCCCCGTGACCAAGCGCATGAGTGACCTGCCAGTAGTCCGCCTGTGAAGGCTGTATGCCGCCAAGACCCGGGCCGCCTCTCTGCACGTTGATGATAACGCAGGGCAGGTCAGCACCCGCTATGTAGGAAATTCCCTCGGTTTTCAGGGAAATTCCCGGGGAAGACGACGAGGTCATGCAGCGAATACCCGACCCTGCGCAGCCGTAAATCATGTTGATAGCCGCTATCTCGGACTCCGCCTGCAAAAACACTCCGCCCACCTTGGGCATACGCTTGGAAAGATAAGCGGAAATTTCCGTCTGAGGAGTTATGGGGTAGCCGAAGAAGCACTTGCAGCCCGCTCTTATCGCCGCCTCAGCCAGCGCCTCGTTGCCCTTCATAAGTGTAAGCTCGCTCATTTCTCCCCACCTCCTATCGTAATAGCGCAATCGGGACACATCATAGCGCAGAACGCACAGCCGATGCACTTTTCATCGTCGATGCAGACAGCGGTATAATAGCCCTTTTTGTTCAGCTTCTCCTGCTGCAATTCAACTATCCCCTTGGGACAGGCGGTGGTGCAAAGCCCACAGCCCTTGCAGCGGTCGAAATCAACCGTCATTTTTGCCATTTTATTCTCCCTTCGTAAAAAATAGATTTTATAAAAAATTACGAGTGCAGCGAGTTATTAAAAGTTTTTGAAAGGGGGTTTGGGGGAAAACTTTTTACAAAAAGTTTTCAGCC
>JAFLUH010000123.1 GCA_022508895.1 Oscillospiraceae bacterium | reverse complement strand
ACAGGGGGGAAAACTACGACCCCCCCAAAGAGTGACGTGTGACGGAAACGGACAAAACGGACAAAATCAACGAAAACGCCGAAAATACGACAAAAACGCACCGCCAAAACGGACAAAACCAACGGACAAAACGGACAAAACGGACAAAAAATGTCCGTTTTTTTCATAGTTGACAACGGACAACAAACAAAAAACAAAAAAATCACAAAAAAGCATTGACAAAAAAACAAAGAAGTGCTATAATGATAATATCATCAGAAAGGGGGTCGAGCGATGAAACCACTCGGCAGAGAAATTCAACCACTCACAGACGAGCAGCGGAAGATAGTAGTGGACTACCTCGAAAGCACTTTGAGCTACAAGGAAGTCGCTGCGAAGTACGACAAGCCTGCGAGTACGGTGATGTACTGGGTCAAAAAGTATCGCAAAGAGCAGAAAGGAGACGATAATCCGTGATAACCGATGAGCAAAAGAAACTCATTCGGGAGATGTCGGAACAAGGTCAAACAGCAACAGAGATTGCGGAGCAGCTCGGCATAAACGAAAAGACGGTACGCAGACATAAAAATGCTCCTGCACTAAATCCGCAAACAGCAGAAGAAAACACAGGAGACTACTCTATCACTCCTGATTATAGCACAAAAGACCCCGATTTGTCAAGCGGTAAGCAAGACGAGCTGAAAGGTCGGCACTTCTGCATTGTGGTCTATCCGTCTGAAGAGTGGATAAGGAAACACGTTCCAGACTGCCAATATGACGGCTCGTCTGGGTGGGGCGAAGCTCCAGACGACTGGATAGAACAGCTCCAAAACACAGGACTGCCGTTCGTGGTGAGTCCGCTGCACGACAAGGACACCAACCCAGACGGTACGCCCAAGAAACCACACTGGCACGTCATTGTTTCGTGGAGCAACACCACAACATACCGCAACGCAAGAGTAATCGCAGAGAGAGTGCTGCACTCTCCAATGCCAATACTCCTTAAAGCTGTCGAGGGAATGTATCGGTATCTGACCCACGCCGACAACCCAGAAAAGCACCAGTACAGCGAGATACCACGCTGTTACAATGGTTGGGAGCGACCCCTTGATAACGCTGCAATCACGGCTCTGAAAGCAGAGATACGCAAGCTCGTATATCTGCATAACTGCCAAGAGTACGGCGAACTGGTGGCGGTGTGTGTTCAGCTCGGCAACGAATACTTCGATGTCGTGAGCAGTCATACATACTTCTTCGACAAGTTGTGCAGCTCGTACCGACACTCACCAATCAGAACATTGTCTCGTGTGCTGCAAGAATATGACGGTGACGAGGCAGAAGAAATCGTAAGGTTAATTAACGCATTTTCGGGAGGAATTGAAGATGAAAGCAGTAATCAATAACATCAATATCCGTGGCTGTGAGCCAAAAGAGAACAAGAACGGCGAGCCGTATCTGCTCGTGCGTTTCGAGGACGAGACGGGCAAGGCGTGTGAGTTGGTCGATAAGGATATGGACAGACAGCCGTTCTACAAACGCAACACGGACGGCACTCTGACCGTGGACATCTCTATCGGCAAGTACACGACTATCCGTATCATCGACTTCACGGTGGCAGCGGAATGAACGAGGACGATATAAAGCTGACACCCTCGCCGAACGGTGAGGACTGTCTCGGCAACGGAGAACACGAGGGCATTGAGATACAATGTGACGAGTGCGACTACTTCCTCGAATGTTTCCCCGAATACGAAAGGAGCTTGCCGTGAAGATAGCAGAGTTGACGAAAAAGCTGAAAGCTCTTAATGGAGAGATAAAAGCGGTGCTGCGTGACAGCGGTTTCGCCGAATACAACGAGTTCTACCCAGACGAGTACGAGACCTCACGCAAGACCATTCGAGGCGAGGACGGCTACGAAGATAACGTAGCCGATCTGACCGCCGATGAATGGTTGAGAGTTTACGAGTACGAGAAAATGCTCGACCAGCTCGACACCATATCCGACCGTCTGACCTACCTCGATAAGCCGATTACATACGAGGGCACTCTCTACAAATCGGCAAGCGGTCGGTACGGCTGCGACTACCACGAGTTCACTTGCGGAAACCGTATCGAGTTCCAGAAGTATGACGAGGAACACGACTGCTATTACTGGGTAATCAGTCGGGTAGAGTTCAGCGATGACAAGGGCGGTTACTACATCTACGGACACAGCAGCACACCCCTTGACGGACTGAAAGTACGGTTTAGGTGGTAGGCTATGAGCAAGCAAGTACAGATTGACTTCGAGCTGTTCCTCGACCTACTGGACTACTTCGAGCAGGGCGGTGAATATCAAGGGGCGGAGTTCCTCGCAGCCGATATTCGCAAGCAGCTCGACAGCAAGCTCGATAAGCTGATAGCAAGGGAGCTGTTCACGAAGTACAAGCGGTCGCCGACTGGTGCGGAACGAGAGGCAGCTCGGCAAGCCTACCTCAATCATCGGGGAGTGCTGCGGAGCTATCGGACGGACGAAGAGTACCACGCTCCCGAACCGCCAGAGGACTGGAACGGCTGAACGCTTTTTCCCTTTCTGGAAACAATACACCACCGTGTTCACGGTGGTGTTTTTTTGTCGAAAAAGAGGAAAGCTCGGTCGGGTCGGAGCTGCGGTCACGGTCGGCTGCATAGGGGGTCAAGGGGTCTCCCCTTGCAAGATAAACGGAGCGTAGCGGAGTGGTACTTCTCGGAGAGAAGTATATCTTGCTACACTTCTCCTTGACAAGCAGGACAAAACCTGCTATAATAGGGTCAAGGGGAAGTGTTCTCCGCAAAGCGGAAAGGAGCGATAATATGCACTATGCGAAGTATCAGAAAGCAGCCGTGAGTAGTGTGCTGATGCACTCGGACAGAGGGCAAGACGGCAAGGACACACACGAGCATAGCAACGAGAATATTGACCGCAGCCGAACGCACCTCAACTACGAGCTGAAAGACCGAGGCGGTCTGACTGCCTATGCCTACTACAAGCAGCGGATAGAGCAGATAGCAGCCGAGACAAAGGAGCGAACAGGCAAGGGAATACGAAAGGACGCTGTGACACTCTGCTCGTGGGCGGTGACAGTTCCGAAGAGCTTACCAGAGGACAAGCAAGCAGCGTTCTTCAAGGCGGTGTACGACTGGTTTGCCGACCGATACGGAGAGGACAATATCGTGACTGCTGCCGTTCATCGAGACGAGACAACACCACACTTGCACTTCCAGTTCACACCTATCATCGAGCGAGACGGAGTACGCAAGCTCTGTGCAAAGGATATGGAGACACCAAAGACCTTGCGAACGGTACACCCAAAGCTCGAAAAACATCTGACCGAGACACTCGGCTGCAAGGTCGAGCTGATGAACGGAGCGACCGACAACGGCAACAAGACCATTCAGCAGCTCAAAGTGGAGCAACTGAAAGAGCAGCTCGGAGAGCTTGCCTCGACAGGTGCAGCTCGTAAGCTGATTGACAAGGCTCTGCACGGAAAGAGACTGACCGAACAGGAACAGGAGACCTTGACGAACATTGTCGAGGCTCTGGAAGTCAAGGGCAAGCTGCTCGACCAGAGGACAGCAGAGGCAGAGGCAGCGAAGAGTGCCTCTGACAGCTCACAGGAGAGGCTACAAGAGGCTTTGTCGAACGTAGGCAAGCAAGTACAAGCCGAGGCACAAAGGCTTTCTACGGGCATTGTAGAGCGTTCAAAGAGCGAGGCAGCAGCAGCCAAGAAACAAGCTGCGACAGAAATCGACAAAATTCGACACGAGCGTGACCGAGCTGTTCAGCAGCAAGCTGCCCTGCAAGAGCAGCTCCGCAAAGAGAGGGAACGCTCTGAAGAGGCGATAGAGCTTGCGACAGATTATGCGTACCTCGCTGATGAGGCAGGCATACCCGAACATCTGAAGGAGCTTAACGGTGAATACTGGGAGAGGCTGCAAGCTCTGAAACAGCCAGAACAGAAGAGGCAGCAGCAGCGAGGCAAAGGCAGCAGCTATCCGTCATTGGACTGAAACGGACAAAAAAACAGGGGGGTAAACTACGACCCCCCC
>JAFLUH010000122.1 GCA_022508895.1 Oscillospiraceae bacterium | reverse complement strand
GAAAGCCTTCAAAGCCGCTCTTTCGCCGTTCTTAACGACACCTTCGATATAGCCTGCAACCAGCTTTACATTGTCGTCGACTGCTAAGCTCTGTTCCCAAAGCTCACTGTTGGAAAGCGCCTTTTCGGCTATCTCGGTGTAGTCGGACAGCTGCCACAGCTCGTTCCAGAATTTTATGTATTCGGGGTCGTCTGCAAGGGCTATATCCTCATTTCCACGTTTGCCGCGGTAGAATACTACCAGTGAAGCGAAGGAGAACAGGATATGCTTGGGTGATTTGCCGAATTTCGCACGGTAGTCATTGTAGGTGGGCAGGAGGCGTGTTTTGAATTTCGTGGTGGAATTGAGGGCGATGGACATCAGCTCGTGGCGGATAAAGGGGTTCATAAAGCGCTCGATAACGCTGTTTGCAAAGGCGTTCATTTCGTCTGACGGCAGGTCGATTGTGGGCTTTATCTCGTCGTTTACCAGCTCCTGAACGAATTTTCCCACGTCCTCATCGGTGACCGCTTCACGGACGGTATCTATGCCGCTGAGATAGGCTACGGGCACCATTGCGGTGTGAGAGCCGTTGAGTATCTTTACCTTGCGCTGCTTGTACGGGGTGATGTCATCGGCAAAAATAACGTTCAGCCCCGATTTGTCCGCAGGAAGCTTCTGCTGAACGAAGGGCTCCTTTTGCAGCACCCAGAGGTGGAATATCTCGCCCTTGACGATGTTGTTGTCCTTGTAGCCCGTTGCCTCGCATATCTCGGAGGCAGTGTCCTTTGGATAGCCGGGAACTATCCTGTCCACCAGCGTGTTTGTGAAATGGTTGGCACCCGTCAGCCAGTCGGTAAAGCCCTTGTCCATTCCCCTTATCTCAGCCAGCTCAAGCAGCACACGCTTCAGCTCGTCGCCGTTGTGGTCGATAAGCTCGCAGGGAATTATGGCAAGCCCCTTGGAGGTATCTCCGTTAAAATGCTTATACCTTGCTTCAAGAAAAGCAAGCAGCTTTCCGGGGAAGCTCTTGGGGCAGACGGAGAAATCCGTGTCCGATGTATCAAGGGCAATTCCCGCCTCGGTGGTGTTGGAAATAACTATCTCCAAGTCCTCGCTTTTGGCATAATCAAGATACTTGCCGTATTCCTCAAAGGGGTCGATGAAATCCCGCAGAACGTCGATTATCTTGCGGCTCTGGACTTTTTCGCCGCTGTCGATGCCCTCGAGACACAGGGTATAAAGTCCGTCCTGCTCAGCCAGCGCCTTCACTCTGCCGGAGGGCATGGGCTGAACTACCGCAACGTCGGCATCGATGACGCCGTTGTTGTTTAAGTCCTGCAATATCCAGTCCACAAAGGCTCTCAAAAAGTTTCCCTCGCCGAACTGGAGGATCTTGACGGGTCTTTTCCCTGTCTGATAAGTTTTTCTGTTCAAATCCTGCATAGCTGAAATCACCTCAATTTAGTTATTTTATAGCTTCAAACTGTCCGTAGTTTTATGGCTTTTTATCTTCAGCAGGCAAACCGTGCCTATTACCACCGACATCAATCCTATCCCCACGTTGGAAATAAGCATGGCGATACCCAGACTTTCCGCCCCAAGCTGAGGGAAGCAGTTTATCATGATAAGCATGGACGGTATCCTGAACACAAACAGTCTTGACAGATTTACTATCATCGACAGCTTTGTGTAGCCTATTCCGTAGATAAGCCCGTTCACTGCGGAGTTGATCGCCAGCGCCACTATGCCTATCCTCTCGAAGCTGAATATCTTCTCGATAAGCTCCGCCTTTTCAGCGCTCCCGTCCGCAAAATACATTGATATCTGACTTTTGAAAACCGTAAGTATAATAAATCCGATTACGGAGATTATCAAATTTACGGTCAGCGTACACCAGAATATGCTGAGCATTCGGGAATACTGCTTAGCACTCAGGTTGTAGCTTTCGATGGAGGATTCCGAATCCTCGGTGCTGCTGGAAATATTGGTGACGATACCGCTTATCTGGTTGGAAACTCCCAGAGCGCCGGGTGCGTCGGTGCCGTAACCGATGGCAAGACCGTTTACTATCACCTTTCCCATAGAAAAAACAAATTTCCCTAAAAACACAGGTATCGACAGCGAGCAGAGCGGGAAGATAAAATCCCGTGTGAACCTGCTGTTTCTAAGGGAAAAATGAAACAGGTATTTTTTTCTGACCAGCATAACTATTCCGTAGCAGGTCACGGTCAGGTCCGCAATAAGCGTGGAAGCCGCCACCATGTCCGTTCCGAAATGCAGGACCGTCACGAATAACACCGTGAATATCAGCTTCACCGACATGGACATGATGTTCACCAGCAGGATATTCACCGTTGCGCCTCTTGCCTTTTCAAGACCGAGAAAGTTGACGTTGAACATGGACACGCCGATGGAGACTATCTGTATCCTGAAATAGCCAAGCCCGCTTTTTATCATGTCCTCGGTAAGCCCCGCAAGGCTGAGGATACCGCCTGCCAGCGGGATAAGCGCCGCAATGAGCAGTGCGGCAAAGGCGAAAAACATGGTTATTATCGTGTTCGCCACCTGCTTTGCCTTGGAGTAGTCGCCACGGCCGATAAGTCTCGACACTATTATCGAGCTGCCTGCGGCAAAACCTGCGCCAAGAGCGTTGAACAGACCCTTTATCTGGGATATCATAACAACGGAGGACAGTGCGTCGTTGTCGCTTCTGGCAACAACGATGGTGTCGATCATGCCGCTTAGATGTGAAAATGCGCCCAGTAATATCAGCGGAAGGGAAATACTCAGAACCACAGCCATAGGCCTGCCGTTCAGAATAAATTCCCTCCGCTTGCGGTCTTTTTCACTTACGCCGGATGTATCGGGCATATTATTTATCCGCCCTCAGCTTAATGCGCTTTTCGGTGTTTTTGTCAAAGAGGTAAACGCTCTCGTAAGGAATAAGGAAATCAAAAGCGTCGTCCTCATTGGGTGCATCGTGCGGGTCAACCTTCAGAATGGTCTTTATGCCGGCTATATCAACGTATACGTTGGTGTTGTCGCCCAGCATTTCGGTAAGCTCCACTGTGCAGGAGATCTTGAAGGAATTGTTGTCATCGCCCTTGCCGATCAGTCTGATAGCTTCGGGACGGAATCCGAAAACTATCTTTTCGCCCTCATACTTTTGTATAACGTCCTTGTCAGCCACGGCAGAAAGGACGATAACATTGCCTTTGACGTCGATTTTCCCGTTCTTGACCGTGCCCTCGATAAAGTTCATGGGCGGCTCACCGATAAAGCCTGCCACAAACATATTTGAAGGATTGAAATACAGGTCGTGGGGAGTTCCCACCTGCTGGATATATCCCTCCTTCATGACCACGATCCTGTCAGCCATGGTCATAGCCTCGGTCTGGTCGTGAGTTACATATATCGTGGTGGCGCCTGTCTCACGGTGTATCTGGGTGATCTCGGAGCGCATGGTAACTCTCTGCTTGGCGTCCAGATTGGACAGCGGTTCGTCCATCAGGAAGATGTCCACCTTGCGGATTATGGCACGTCCCACGGCAACTCTCTGCCTCTGACCGCCCGAAAGCGCTCTGGGCAGTCTGTCCAGATAGTCGGTAAGACCCAGTATTTTGGCGGTGGCATACACCTTTTGCTCGATAACGTCGTCGTCAACGCCCTGAAGGGTAAGACCGAAAGCAAGGTTATCGTAAACCGTCATGTGCGGGTAAAGAGCATAGCTCTGGAAAACCATCGCCACACCGCGCTCACGAGGACCCTTTTCGTTTGCCCTTACTCCGTCGATGTAAAATTCGCCCTTGCTGATGTTTTCAAGACCTGCTATCATGCGCAGGGTCGTGGATTTTCCGCAGCCCGACGAGCCGACAAACACTATAAATTCGCCCTTTTCGATTTTAAGGTTAAAATCGTGTACTGCATGATAGCCGTTGGGGTAAATTTTGTTGATTCCTCTTAATACTAAATAAGACATAACGGTTCTCTCTTTTCAAATGGATTTTAGTAATATCAATTATCTTAAATCAAGGTTGCTTATCGTGTCCATATCATCGTAGGTCTGGTTCTCGCCGCACAT
>JAFLUH010000121.1 GCA_022508895.1 Oscillospiraceae bacterium | reverse complement strand
ATCTCCCTCAAAAGAAACTCATTTGATCTTCTATCCAGCTCTCTTGCTTTACAGGGTGGATTTCTTCGCCTTTTCGCAACTCACCGAGCAGAAACGGTGAATCAGGATTATGTGCTTTCAGATTGCGTTTTACATTCTCTTTGTTTGAATTTGCATAGCAGTATCGGCACAAATGACCGCAGGTATCGTATGCGCCTATATCCGTACCGAGCAGGCAGCTACATTCTGCTCTCGGTGATTTCTTCTTCGGTACGTTCAGCTTGCAGCCCAGTGCTTTTTCAAAGGTTTCTTTTGTCATACAGCCTGCGCAGTCAACGCCGTATGTGGCAAGCTCTGTTCCCTCGGCACAGCCCTTTATCGTAATGCCGTACCGTCTGCCGATTTCAGCAAACGCCTTGCCGATTTGTATGCGCTCCTGCTTTGTGAGCGAACGGACACTCGGAAAATTCCGCTTGACCTTTTCGTAAAGGTCAATGAAGCTGATAACACAGACCTCTGTATGACCTGACAGCGTTTTGCACATCTGCTCAAAGTCGCTAATATGCCTGTCAGCCGTATATGTTTCGTCAATGAAGATAGGGTCATAGCGCCAGCCTATACTGCCCGTTCCGACTATTTCTGAAAGCCTGATGAAATCCTGCATAACTGTTTCTTTCGGCGGAACATTCGGCTCTATTTCTTTGCCGTATGGTGTAATCGTGACAAACCAATACTGATGAAACCGTTTCAGCTCGTCCATATATTCCAGCATAGGCGCAGGATTCTTCGTGCAGAACGCAAGGCAGTCCACAACATCGGGACGGAGTTCATAACGTGTTATCCAGTCGGGGCGGTATGGATTGCGAACAAGGACATAGCCTGCCCGAATCCTGTTCATAAACCACTCGGTATAAAATGCAGGAATATCTGTCCGCATTCCAGTATTGATAATCATATCCTCACCGTCCTTTGGTGCTATTTATTCTTCAATAATTTTGATTCTTTCGATTTTTCGGGGCTTGCTCTTTGGATATTCACCGTCACAGTAACCGAGCAGCACAAAGCACCTTGCAATAAATCCGTCGGGTATCTCCCACTTTTTCAAAAGCTCTCTGCCAAAATCATTATCAAAGGTTTCTTCTCCTCTTGCAACCATACACGAGGATATTTCAAGATTCGTGGCTTCCAGCACCATATTTTCAGCGATACAGAAAGCGTCAGGAATACCGTACAGAAAGTTTTTCGGGGTAAAAATAATGCAGACCGTAGGCGCACCGTAAAAGCCGTTTTTGATAGATGTATCGTCGATAACACTCGGCTGTTCCTTTGAAACATAGCTGCCGAGCAGTTTGGAGCGGTCAAATTTCGCAAGATTCATAATACCGATTTTTTCTGTCAGCTCCCGATTGTGAACGGCAACGATAATGCTCCGCTGACCGCCGCCTGCATTTGGTGCATAAGCGCCTGCTTCGATGATTTTCTGTAAATCTTCCTTTGGAATCTGTTTATCACTATATTTACGGATAGAGCGGCGATATTTTATCAAATCGAGTAATTCCATAATTATACCTCTTTCCAGCATTGCGGGTCGGGAGCATACATATTACCTGTATAGCCGAATGTCACCGCAGGACAGCCACGGCAATAACCTCGCAGCTCGCACCTGCTGCATTTTTCAAATTTATCAAACTGTCTGTATTCCTCTAAATCTGCTCCGACGAAAAGCTCATACATCGGCGTAGCAAACACATTGCCGATTTTACTCTCCATTCTTCGACAGGCGAATACATCACCTGTCGGGAGTATCGTCATATGACCGATACCGCAATGACAGCCCTCATAAATCATATCAGGGTCATTGTTTTCGGGTATCTTGAATAAACCTTGCTCATAGAGATAGAGCGTCCATAGGTGGTCTTTGTACTGAAAAGTAGTCTTGCAACCGTTTTCCTTATGGTGGATAAATCTATTATAGCACATTTCAAGGAAATTGCGATAGTCTTTTGGTGAAATATGATATTCCTCTGATTTCTGACCGCTCGTCGGACAATAACGACCGAAAGCAAATACATCAACATTCTTTTCCGCAACAAGGTCAATAAGCTGCGGAAAATCACCTAAGTTCATTGACGAAACAGTTGACATTATCGCACAGTACATACCCGAATTTTTGATATAGTCGATAGCCTTTATCGTGGTTTGAAAAGAGCCAGGCTTGCGGAACAGGTCGTGCATATCCTCCATTCCGTCAAGGGAGAGCTGATATTTACGGCAGCCGTGAGCGTAGAGTTTTTTACATACCTCATCGTTCAAATGAAATGGATTTCCGAGGATTCCCCAAGTGATACCTTTTTCTTGTAGCAGCTCTGCCAGCTTCCAAAAATCCTTATGAAGAATGGGGTCGCCGCCAGTAATATAAAAATACGGCGTTCTTCTGAGCTTCGTACACATTTGCTCACAGCTCTCGACAACTTGCTTCATTTGCTCCCACGGCATTTCGGTGAGCGCCTTGCAGTTATCTTCTGCAAAGATATAGCAATGCTTGCACCGTTGGTCGCAGGTGTCGGTTATATGCCATTGGAAAGCAAAATACGGTTTCATATCGGATACC
This sequence comes from Oscillospiraceae bacterium, assembly GCA_022508895.1. Taxonomy (GTDB): domain Bacteria; phylum Bacillota; class Clostridia; order Oscillospirales; family Ruminococcaceae; genus Ruminiclostridium_E. The sequence continues at coordinate 1,560 of JAFLUH010000121.1, read as the reverse complement.
CCCAGTTTATCTAAACACAAAGTGTATATTTAACATCACAGGCATACCGAACGGGTCGGTACGCCTGCTTTGATATGTGAAGTTTTACGACTTACTTCTTGTCGGGGTCGGCTGCGCCGCAAGCAGAGCCGCAGGCAGAGGGTGCGGGGTCGGCAGCTCCACAAGCAGAGGGAGCAGGGTCAGCAGCTCCACAAGCAGAAGCAGGAGCTTCGCTCGGCTCGCCAGCACCGCAGGCACTATTTTCAGTGCCAAATGTAGCCACATTGTTCAGCATTTCACTCATTGCAGTTTCCTCCTTTTTAGATTTCAGGTTTCCCTGTTATTATTAGGATACCATAGAATTATCGCCCTGAAAAGTACGCACTTTTTTGTAACCATAGTTTCTAAAAGTAAGTATTGTGGAATATACAGCTTTTTTAGCACTCCAAAAAATGTAAACATTCTATGAACTGCATATATAGCTTGCAAAATATACTGCAATGTGCTATAATAGATGTAACATACTTTTTGAAACTATTGGAGGTGCTGTTATGTTAAAAAAAGAAGAATTGCCCGAATGCGATGTCGCTACGACTGTTCAAGTTATCGGAAACAAGTGGAAACTGCTCATACTGCGTAACCTGCTTGTCCGTTCGTGGAGATTCAACGAGCTGCATAAATCCCTTGAGGGTATCAGTCAGAAAGTGCTGACCGAAAGTCTGCGTTCTATGGAAGCTGACGGAATCGTTATCCGCACAGTCTATGCCGAAGTGCCGCCAAGGGTAGAATACTCATTAAGCGAAATGGGAGAAACAATGCGCCCGATACTTAACGCAATGGAAATATGGGGAAAAGAATATAAGAACAATCTTTCATAAGGCAAATAACAAAAACCACACTGGGATTTTACTCCTTGTGCGGCTTTGTTATGCATAGTGATTGTCATAACTACTCATCTAAAATGCCCAAGCTACGTTAAAAAGTGTTGTATTTGATTTGAAGAACTGTTTTCTGTTACATCACTTGTTACAATGATTGTATTATTCCGATAGATAAAGCGGCTGCACCGATGAAAGTGCAGCCGTTTTTCGTTATACATAAATCATACAGTCAAAAATAATTTCTCTTGCCATATAGCTCATATTGTTCAGCAGACCGAGCTGTTTCATTGTGTCACCGTTCATAACTGCAAGCTGATATTCCTTGTCATTCTGCTTCCAGCGCTCTACCTGACGCTCCACAGCATCCACAGCTCGTTCTTCAAGGTCGTTCAAATAATCGAGGATAGTACCGTCGTCAACGAGTTTCTGAAAGCGCTCCGGGTGCTTTGCAGCGACATAGTGAACGTGATACTTGATGTAGTCAGTATGGAATGTGTAGGATTTAGTCTTGCCCGTTGTATCATCGTAGTGAATAACTGTAGCTGATTCAGTATCCAGCTTCCAAAGGTGTATGTATTTGTCCGTAGTCGGATTCTCTGCGACCAGGCTGCTTTTATTAATGCTCATAGTCAAATTTCCGTTTGTAATATCGTTAAACCATGTATTCGTATTTTTCGATATTTGACTGCTATTAGTGGTG
>JAFLUH010000120.1 GCA_022508895.1 Oscillospiraceae bacterium | reverse complement strand
CTTCGCCGCCCCTGTGCAAGCACACCCTACTGGAGGGCTGCCCGCCAAGACGTTCCGCATAAGCTCCCGCAGAAAACTGTAACCTTTTCCCGTCATAATCAGTTTTAATATTGACTTGAAAAATGAACGGGTGTATAATAAATCGGATATGATAATTAAGAGGTAAACCATGTCAAAAGGAAGACACGAAAAAGAGAAAAAAAGGGACGTCTGGGCTATCGCCAACATAGCCGTAACGGTAACGCTGTTCATCGTCGTTACCGTTGCTTTGCTGATACTTGAGCGCCCCACGGAGTCCTACACGGAGAACCGCCATCTGGCGACCTTTCCCGAGTTCTCCTTTGAAAAATTTTTCAGCGGAGAGTACACCGACGGGATAACCGAGTGGTTTGACGACACGGTGCCGTGGCGTGACGGCTTCAAGGACATTTCCGCCAACATAATAAAGAACATGGGCGTTTCCTTCGGCAGCGTGGGCAGCGTAACAGGCTCTCTCATCAAGGTGGAGCAGGAGGGGCAGACAACGACCGCAGGCACTCAGCCCGTTTCCGGGCCTTCGGGCGCCGTTCCCGACGAGAGCGGTGCCGGAAGCACCACTACCTCCGCCGTCACCCAGCAGACCACTCCTCCCTACGACCCAAGGAACGAGATAGCCGAGGGCATCGTCACCAACGGCACGGTGGTGTGTCAGATAGACGGGCACTGGTGGGGCATCAGCTTTTACAGCGGCGGTTATAACCGTGACGCTTTCGTGCAGTACGTCAACGATTTCGCCAAGGACCTTGGGGACGGCATACAGACCTACGTCATGACCACCCCCACCCACAGCGAGTTTTACACTCCCGCAAACTTTGCGGAATACAACGCCTCCCAGAGCTATGTCATTGAATATGTGGGAGAGCGCCTGAACGATAACATCATAAACATCAACTGCTGCCCTGCACTGGAGCAGCACCTTGCCGAGCCGATATATCTCCGCACCGACTGGCACTGGCAGCCTCTCGGGGCGTACTATGCGGCGGAGCAGTTCGCAAAGGCTGCGGGCGTTCCCTTTGCGGATATAAGCACCTATGAGCGAATGGACATCGAGGGCTTCGTAGGTTCGCAGTACACCGTCACCACACAGGACGCAAGACTGCTGAACGACCCCGAGACCCTCGTTTACTACAAGCCCTCCAACCGGCACACCTGCGACTACTACGACACCTCGTACAACCTTGAATTTGAGGCGTGGCCCATATTCATTCCCGGCTCAACCACCTATTCCGGCATTTTCGGCGGGGATAAGAAGATAGTCAGGATAGAGACCGACGTGAACAACGGCAGAAAATTAGCGATACTGAAGGACAGCTACGGCAACGCCGAGGTGCCTTTCCTGGTGGGCAGCTTTGAGGAGATATACGTCATCGACGTAAGGTGGTTCGACCTGAACGCCATAGACTTCATCAAGGAGCAGGGCGTTACGGACGTGCTGTTCTCCATGAGCACGGTATCCGCCACAGGCGTAAACGCCGACCATATCGACAGGATAAGGACACAATGAACAAGGACACGGCAGACGGCAGGAACGCCTGCCATAAAAACACAGTGAGCAAGGAGACACGAAATGAGATATAACAGAATAAAGGCAGCTTGCGCAGCAGTTTGCGCCGCTCTGACACTTTCCGCCTGCTCCTCGGTGGACGATATGCAGCTGGAGCACGGGGGAGCGGAGACGCCCGACGACTCACAAAGCAGCACCACCACCACAACGACTGCCGCCGAGAACGGCGGTCAGCAGAGCGGCGGGGAGCAGCCCGACGAAACGCCCGAGGGCACTACCGAACGGGTGGAGACCATCATCGTTACCACTACCACCGAAGCCGCTGCCACTACCCAGCCTGTCAGCGATCCGGAGCCTGCAGGGGGCGTTCCCGACAGCTACCGTGAAAATGGCGAGAACGGGATACTCGTTATAGGCAGGAACGGGCATTACATGGGGCTTATGGGCTGCTGGGGCACCTACGAGCTTTGCGACAGCTACATAGCGCAGGTGGAGAAGGCGGCAGGCAAGCTGCCCGGAGTAAACGTGTACAGCATGGTCATACCCACCTCGGTGGAATATTATCTTCCCGACGACGTAACGGGCTTCACTGCAAGCCAGAAAAGCAAGATAGAGTACATAAGCGAAAACCTCAGATCCGTGAAAAGCGTGGACGTATGGGATATTCTCGATGCACACAAGGAGGAGCCCCTCTACTCCCGCACCGACCACCACTGGCAGCCGTTAGGGGCTTACTATGCGGCAGAGGCGTTTGCCGATGCCGCAGGGGTGGGAAGCCTGTTCCCCTCTTTGTCAAAGTATAAGCAGGTGGTGAAGGAGGGGTACATGGGGTCGATGTACAATTACTCCAAAAGCGCCAATCTTTACGGCGATCCTGAGCCGTTCACCATGTACATATCGCCAAATGACGCATCGCTGAAGACTACCTACTACAACACCTCCTTCGGCGGCGGATATGCGAGCGACCTGTTCGTTTCAAGAGACGCAGGGGCTTTCTACTGCTCATTTTTAGGCAGCGACGACCGCATTGCCGAGATAGAGACCGACTGCAAAAACGGTAAGGTGCTGGTGATGTGCAAGGAGAGCTACGGCAATGCGTTAGTGCCGTTCCTTACAAGCTGCTATGAGAAAATTTATGTCACCGATCTGCGGTATTTCGATCTTAATCTGACGGAGTTCTGCAAGAGCGTGGGGGCTACGGATCTGCTGTTCGCTATGTGTACCTTTACGTCTGCGGGACCTAACTGTAAGTATTTGAGCTATATTATATGATGAACGCCCCCGACACGGCAACAGACCGCTAAAAACCGACCCCTAACAACTATAAGGCTGCAAGGAGTACTATATGCCCAACTTCTACCCCTTCGACCCCGCCGCACTTACCAAAAAGCAAAAATCTCTGAAGCGTCAGCTCCTGACTGACGGAACAAAACGCCTGGAAAAGAAAATAGCCATACTCGGCGGCTCCACCACAAACGGGATAGCGGATATGCTGGAGCTGTTCCTGTTATGGTACGGCATCAAGCCCGAATTTTACCAAAGCGAGTACAACCGCTACTGGCAGGACGCAATGTTCGGCGCCGAGCTGCGTGACTTTGCTCCCGACTTCATCTTTATCCACACCACCAACCGCAACATAACCGCCTACCCCGAAATGTCCATGAACAGCGAACAGGTAAACGACCTGCTGCAAACCCAGCTTGAACATTTCACCGCAATGTGGGACAAGCTGCGCAAGGACATACCCTGCCCGATAATACAGAACAACATGGAGCTTCCCTACTGGCGCTTGCTTGGCAATAAAGACTTCTCCGACATTCACGGCAGGGTGAGCTTTGTCACCCGCCTGAACCAACGCTTTGCCGACTACGCCGCCGCCCACCCCGATTTCTACATTCACGACATAAACTACCTCAGCGCCTCGGTGGGCTTGGAAAAGTGGTCTGACCCCCTGTACTGGAATATGTACAAATACGCCGTGGCAGTCCCCTGCTTCCCCGACTTCGCCTTCAGCCTTGCAAAAATATTCGCTTCTCTTATGGGCAAGAACAAGAAAGTCCTCGCCCTTGATCTGGACAACACCCTCTGGGGCGGCGTCGTAGGCGACGACGGAGTGGAAAATCTCGCCTTGGGTCAGGAAGTCCCCATGGGACAGGCGTACTGCGAGTTCCAGTCCTACCTGAAAGCCCAGAAGCAGTTAGGCGTGCTGCTCACCGTCTGCTCCAAGAACGACCCCGAAAACGCCCTTGCAGGTCTGAACCACCCCGACGGCGTGCTGAAGCCCGACGACTTCACCCTGATAAAAGCCAACTGGGAGCCGAAAAGCCTCAACATAGAGCAGACCGCAGCCGAGCTGAACCTGCTCCCCGAAAGCATAGTTTTCGTAGACGACAATCCCGCCGAGCGTGCCATCGTTCAGGGCACTCTGCCAATGGTGGAGACCCCGCCCATGGACGGCGTGGAGAACTATATCCGCACGCTGGATAAGGGCGGCTACTTCGAGGTGACTAATTTCTCCGAGGACGATCTGCGCCGTGTGGAAATGTACAGGCAGAATGCGGAACGAGCCAAAGCGCAGTCAGCCTTTGCCGATTACGGCGAGTACCTTGACAGCCTTGAAATGAAGGCGGTGATAGAGGATTTCTCCCCCAT
>JAFLUH010000012.1 GCA_022508895.1 Oscillospiraceae bacterium | reverse complement strand
AACGTTCCTTGGATTGCCCTAATGGCAATCCATTTTTTGCTTCGCAAAAAACCGGAACATTGGACACATAGTGCGATTTATATTCCTGCACCGGAAAAAATCTTTTTGCTCACAATAACACAAGCCCTTGGATTCTCTTAAAGGAGCACTTTGCTGTCTTGTCAAAAAGACCGTATAATATTGTAAAAAGACTTGAATATTTATTGAAAAATAAAAAACCTATTGACAAATCCCCAAAACTATGCTATAGTACAAATACAATAACATTATCTAAAAACGCTTTCGGACCCGATAAATCGGGTCCGAAAGCGTTTTTTTAACGCTTAGAGGTTTGCATGGATATTGACCGCCCCCGCGCAGACAGCTGCTTCGCCGATCAGGACGAGCTGCTGGACGATTTTGCGGTAATGCTTGACCTGCACATATTCTACTTATACAAATACCACCCGTTGGTAGGTCCCGACAGCGCTTTGCAGAATATGCTGGGCACAGCCGTATCCCGTGAGGAATTTGAACGTTTTCTTGTCAGCGCCGCCGATTCAGCGGCATACGGCTCGCTGACCGATGAGGAGATATCCGAGCTGATTGCAGCCAGAGAGTATTTTATCGGCAGATACCGTGCTGCGGCTGACGGAGCTGCAGATATCCCGATAGTGCAGGCAGGCGTAATGTTCGGACTGGATTTCTTCCGGCTTGCGGTAGTGCTTACGCTGCTTTGCTGTGAGCTTTATAAGAAGTACGAAATGCTGTTTGTTTTTCTTCAGGACGATATAACCAAAAAAACCGTATCAGTGGAAACTGCCGTTCGCCTATGGGCATATCCGGGCGACAGGATATCCGGATATTTTGCAGCATTTTCCGAGGATTCCGTGCTGATGAAATATCTGTGCAGGGCGGGAGAGGGCTCTGCGGGCGGAAGACCTCTGTTCCTCTCCAGAGCGGTGACGGACTGTTTTTTCGGCTGCTCTCCCACGGAATACGAATATTTCAGACCCACCGACGCCGTTCCTCCCGTATATATAAATCGGCAGATCACGGATCTTGCGGTAAACGCCGTAAGGTCCCCGCAGACGCAAAAGACCTCAATTCTTTACATAAGCGGCAAGCGCGGCAGCGGACGGCATTTTACCGTAAAGCACTGCGCAAAGGAAAATCTTGAAAGCGTGCTGTTTATATCGGCTGAGCTTTTTCGGCATAAGGAAAAGCCGTCTGTGGCATTCGCCGATGCCGTATGCAGGTGTGTGCTGGAAAATTGCGCTTTATGCATATACGATTTTGAGCAGATTATGGAGAATGCTGAAAGTCTGACGGATTTTTCGTCGGCGATTCGGGAAAACCTCCGTCATCTTGGCAGCCATATTTACATTATAAGCGAGAAAAAGTGGAATGATACGCACTTGGGCGAGGACATCGTCAAGCTGGACATTGAGATAAACGACACCGACGAGGCTCAGCGGCTGACGCTGTGGGAGCATTCCATGGCGGAGCATGATTTTGCAGAGGACATATCGGCAGAGGAGCTTGCGGCAAAATTCCGATTTACGCCTGAACAGATATTCGCAGCAGTAAGCCGTGCCAAAGAGCTTTCGCACATTTCGGGCGAGCGGGCCATATCCTCCGAAACGCTTCACCGCAGCTGCTACGACCAAGCGATAAACGGGCTCGGCTCATTGGCGTCGGAAATAAAGCCCGAATATGGCTGGGAAGATATAGTGCTTCCCAAAGCCGAAGCCGATATGCTGAAGCAGGCGTGTTCCTATATGAAATACCGTCATACCGTGTATCACCAGTGGGGCTTCGGCAAAAAAGCGGCATACGGCAAAGGGCTGTCCATGCTGTTTTCCGGACCTCCCGGCACCGGTAAGACAATGGCGGCGCAGGTCATTGCAAATCGGTTGAAAATGCGTCTTTACAAGGTGTGCATATCTCAGGTGGTCAGCAAATACATAGGCGAGACCGAAAAAAATCTCAGCAGGATTTTCACCGAAGCAAAAAATGCGGACTGCATTCTGTTCTTTGACGAGACTGACGCTCTTTTCGGAAAACGCACCGAGGTAAAGGATTCCCACGACAGGCACGCAAATATCGAGACCGCCTATCTGCTCCAGCAGATGGAGGAGTATGACGGAGTGATACTGATGGCAACGAACCTTGTTCAGAATATAGACGAGGCGTTTATGCGCCGCATAAATTTTGTGGTCAGCTTTCCGTTTCCCGACACTGAAACAAGACGGCTTCTATGGAAAAAGCTTCTGGATGCAAAAGCTCCCGTTGCGGAGGACGTGGATATTGATTTTTTGGCGGAGGGATTCAGACTTGCGGGCGGCAGCATAAAAAACTGCGTCATCAATGCGGCGTTCAGTGCGGCTGCCGAAGGCAAGCCCATCGGCATGAGGCATCTCCTGACGGGGATAGTCACGGAGCAGCAAAAGAACGGCATTGTTGTTCTGAAAGAGGATCTGCGGCAGTATGCAGATCTTTTGTCCGATATATAAATCTGCGATTTGATCTGTTAAACAGATTCAGATGTACATTCTAAATCACAATGAGAGGAGGACTGATTTCCTTATACAGGGGATCGGGAACAGTTATGCCAGAGTATTTATCTCCGGGTGTGTATGTGGAGGAATATGAATCAGGCTCGGTGCCTATGGAGGGCGTAGGTACCAGCACTGCAGGCTTTGTGGGCTTTGCGGAAAAGGGCACGGTCATCGGAAAGCCCCAGCTTGTCACCAGCTTCAGCGACTATCTCCGCATTTACGGCGGCTATCTTTCCGAGACAAAGTTCGGCGAGAAAAGATATCTTCCCTATGCGGTGGAGCATTTCTTTATCAACGGAGGCTCAAGGGCGTTTGTAATGCGTGTCTGCCCCGCCGACGCAAAGTGTGCGGAGACCAAGAGCGGCTCGGCGCTGAGCTTCAGGGCGGTAAACCCGGGAGAATGGGGCAACCGCATCAAGGTCACCGTCTCTCCCGTATCCCGTGTCAAGACGCAGGTTTACGAGGTAGACGGCAACAATGCGGTCGTCAGAAGCACCGACGGCTTTACCATAGGCGACGTAGTCCGGATAGATAACGGAGAAAGCCCCGTATACAACAGAATAACGGCGATCGAGGAAAAAACCGTTACCTTTGAAAACCCCGTAGACCCCTCTGTGGTGGATACGAATCTTGTTCCCACAAAATTCATCAGAAGCAGCGAGATAGACGTATCGGTAAAATACGGAGAAGTAAAAGAGGATTATCTTTTCGTATCCCTCAATACCGAGTCTGCCGATTACATAGCTTCCAGAATGGCAAAGAGCGAGCTTGTGGCAGTGAAGCTGGGCGGCTCCGACGGTTCCGATGAGCAGTCCGATGCCGAAGAAGCGTCCGACTCCGGGGAAAGCGGCGATGAATCCGAATCCTCCCCGTCCGAGATGATCTCTCCCTTTGAAGCCATCGGCGGAAAGGGCGACGCCGTGATACTCCAGCTTACAGGCGGTACGGACGGCAATATAGCGGGCGTGACGGCTGCGGAGTATATAGGCACCGACGAGGGACCCGGCAGGCGCACGGGGATACAGGCGTTTATCGAGAACTCCGACGTAAGCCTTATGGCGGTACCAGGCGTAACTATGCCGGAGGTGCAGATGTCGCTGATAGCCCACTGTGAAAACCTCAAAAGCCGTTTTGCGGTGCTGGATATGCCCAAGGACAGGAAAAAGACGGACGAGCTGATAGAATACAGGGATATGTTCGATTCCCACTACGCCGCTTTCTATCACCCTTGGCTGCAGATATTTGACCCTGTGTCCAAGAAGAATATAATCGCACCTCCCTCCGCTTCCGTGCTGGGCATATATGCACGCACGGACAACACGGTGGGAGTGCACAAGGCTCCCGCCAACGAGGTGGTAAGAGCCTGCACGGGGCTTTCCGTCAGCTACAACACCGCAGAGCAGGACCTGCTCAACCCTAAAGGGATAAACCTTATACGCTCCTTCCCCGGACGGGGCATAAGGGTGTGGGGCGCAAGGACTGCCACCTCCAACGGCTCATGGAAGTACATCAACGTGCGCAGACTGTTTATCTACCTTGAGGAATCAATCAGGGTAAACACCAACTGGGTGGTTTTCGAGTCCAATACCGAGGCGCTCTGGGAAAGAGTAAAAAGAACCATCGAAATGTTCCTTGCAAGCACATGGAGAAGCGGAGCCCTTGCGGGCGCGACCACTGCCGAAGCATTTTTTGTGGAGGTAGGGCGCAGCACGATGACTCAGGACGATATCGACAACGGACGGCTTATATGCGTTATAGGCGTAGCTCCCGTGAAGCCTGCGGAATTCGTGATATTCAGAATAGGTCAGTACACCAGCGAAAGCAACGGTTAAGAAAGGAGTTGAATTAAATGGCTGAAGGCGATATAACATATCCATTTAAAAATTTCCGATATACTGTGGAGATAGACGGAATAAATGCAGGGGGCTTCAGCGAGGTTTCCGGCGTGGATATTTCCGTGGACGTTATCGAGTACAGGGAGGGAAACGAGAAGCGCACTACCCCCAGAAAGCTGACAGGGCTTACGAAGTACGGCAATATCACCCTTAAATGGGGGTCGGTAGGAGATATGGCGATGCTGGACTGGATAAATTCCGTGGCTTCCAGCAACACGGAAGGACCCAAGGGCATACAGCGCAAGGACATCAAAATAAAGCTGCTTGATGAAAACGGCAATGAGGGAGGCCCGAGATGGGAGATAATCAACGCATGGCCGACGCATTACACCGCTCCCGACCTTAACGGTACGGGCGGTGAGGTAGCCATCGAGTCTCTTGAGATCTGTCATGAGGGTGTGATAAGAGTCAGCGGCAGCTCGGGAAATTCAGCAACCCCGCCGTCAAACTGATCGCTGCATGACAGGATAGTTCCGCCGCCTTACCGTGATATACGGCGGCGGAGCAATGCTGCATAGAACAACAGTAAAGGAGCGGTAGCGTTGAGCTTTCAGACAGAATTTGAATTTGAGCTGCCGAGGGGCTATATCGACCAGAACGGCGAGGTACACAAGAAAGGCGTCATGCGCTTAGCTACTGCGGCAGATGAGATACTGCCGCTGCGTGACCCCCGTGTTCAGCAGAATGCGGGCTATCTCACCGTGATACTTCTGACAAGGGTGGTCACAAAGCTTGGCACTCTGCCGATGATAAGCAATCAGGTCATCGAAAATCTTTTTACCGTTGATCTTGCTTTTTTGCAGGATATGTACCAGCGTATAAATATGCAGGACGTCCCCGCATATAAGACCACCTGCCCCCACTGCGGCAAGAAATTCGACCTCCCCTTGGATTTTTTAGAAGGGTAGAGCTGTCGTTATATCCCGAGGACAGGCTCTATGAGGAAATGTCGTTTCTGGGATACTATCTCCACTGGTCCCGTGAGGAGCTGATGGAGCTTGACCATAAGGAGCGCCGGCGGTGGTGCTCAAAGGTTTCGGACATCAACAAAAAGCTCAGCGGGCAGAAGGAGCAGAAAAACCTGTTTGAATAACAGACAGGTCTAAGTCGGAGGTGCTTATGGGATACCCACATACCGGCAGCAGATTCAGTGTTACTATTGATGATATAGATATGCAGGGAAATTTTTCTTCGGTTTCGGGGCTCAGCGCCGAGCTGGAGTTTGAGGAGTATGCCGAGGGCGGAAACTTTGATTCTCCCATATACCTGCCAAAAGGTGTGAAATACAGCAACATCGTGCTTCAAAGAGGGACGGTCACCGACGAACCGCTGTCAAAGTGGTTTGCAGCCGTACAGTCGGGAGTTTTCAAAAAATACCCCATGACCGTGACCATGATGGACAGTGCGGGGAAAGCCGTGAGGATATGGACCGTCAAGGACGCCATGCCCGTCAAGGTGGAATATTCGCAATTTGACGCCATGAGCAGCGACGTTGCGATAACCACCATTGAAATGGTACACGGCGCTGTCACCGACGAAACAGTAACTAAGTGATGAAAAATATTGCTTTTCACAAAAAAATAGGCGGAATTGCCCCTGTTTGCACCGTCAGGGCTATCAGACCCGTATGTGTGCCTGATATTCCCGATACAGAGTTTGCGGACGGAATAAGAGAAAGGTTTTCCCGACGCATATACTCGCTTTGGCAGCGGCTGGGGCTTATTTTTTTCGCAGAAAACAAGGCAGCACACCCCGTTACTGTCAGCGAAAACGTGGTGAACAATTTCTCCTCCCGCATAATTTTTCGTTTTTTTTCGGACAAAAGGGTGCGCAGAGCCGTCAATATGTCTTCCTCGCCGCAAAATGTTTTCATTACCGTTGCGGACAAGCACAGGCTGGCAGATAAAACCGTGTACGGCGCCGCAGTCAGAAGCATTGCCGCAAAGTCGCTGATAATATCCGAGCTTGGCAGCATATTCCGGCTGTTAAACGGCAGAACGGGCAGCTCATACAACACCTCGGTAAATTCTCTGCGTGTGGCGCTGACCCGTTTTTTAAGGGAATCGAAGGATAACGAGGAGCTTACCGGGACGGAAATGTTTCTTTTGAACAAGCTGGAGCAGCTCCTGAAGCGCTCCGTCGCACGGGAGCAGACCGAGCTGCTCCGCAGGCTTATGTACATAAGGGAAACGGAAAAGAACTCCTCGGTGATGAAAAGACGGCTTCTGGCGGCGGTATCCGACTATGCGCAGACCCGTGACAACATTATGCGGGAAATAGCCGCAGACTACTATATCCGTATAAAGACGGGCGGGACAGTATCTGCACGGACGGAGAGGGAGATAAGAAACGCCGTGGCGGATATCCCGCTCGATTTACCCGTTCCAAACGGTTCCGTCCGCCCTGCGAGGGCAGAAAACTTCTATTTCGGCAATACACATTTTGAAAACCGTATTTTTCTGAGGCAGATAAACAGCAGGTCGAACCTCATCAGCAGTCCCCGCATATCGTCGTTTATACAGCGGCTTTATAAGAGCGAGCGTTCGGATATATCCTTCGGTGCAGTGAATAGCAGGGTCGTGTTCCGCACTGCCGAACCGGGGCGTGATATGGTAATGCTGATCCCTCCTGCACAAACGGACAGGTACATGACCGATATCGGCAGCTACCGCCGCCCTCCACCCATGGAGCTGAGACAGCATCAGGCGGCTGATATGCCCCAAAACACCCGAAAGAAACAGTCGCTGAACGTCAGATCGGAACCGACGGTAGTGACGTCTGCGTTAAACACGGAAAAAATGAGCCGCGAGGAGCTTACACGCCTTGCGGATAAAGTATATTCACAGATAGAAACAAGGCTGCTCAGGGAGCGGCGGCGCATAGGCTTATAAATGATACGGCGAAGGCGGTGGTTTAAGTGGCGGTTATCAACAAAGCAAAAATCAGAATACTTGATTCCGGCAGCAAGCTGAAAAGCGCCGCCGCCATCATCGAGGGGGATTCGATCCCCTGCATATTCAATCCCACGGATTTTACGATACAGCGTTCGGTAAATTACAACAAAAGCAGCATTCCCGGGCTTGACTATCCCGTGCAGCATTTTGTCAGCGGCGAGGCTGAGACCATGAGCTTCAGCCTTATGTTCGACACATACGGCACAAGCGGAGATAAGCTGCCTTCGGGCGTATCTGACTCTGCCGCTGCTGCTGACAGCGGGAAAAAGGACGTTCGTGATTACACCGGTCTGATAATGGGGCTTACCGAGGTCAATCCCGATACCCACAAGCCCAGCGGCGTGGAGTTCGTGTGGGGTACGATAAGCTTTATAGGGCACGTCGAATCCGTTTCGCAGCGCTTTACTATGTTCAGTGCGTCCGGAGTGCCGGTAAGGGCGGTAGTTGACATTACTCTGGTCTCCGAAAAAATGAACAGCACTCTCAGGAATTCCCCCGACCGCACAAAGGCAAGGACGGTTTTCGAGGGGGACAGGCTGTACAGCTTTGCCTATGCGGAATACGGCGACTGCTCAGAGTGGCGCAGGATAGCGGAGGCCAACGGCATCGACAATCCCAGACTGACCGAATCGGGAACGGATATCGTGATACCTCCCATATTATAACGCCTCACACAATCCACTGAAGGGAGAATGTATATGCCGCCGAACGGAAACGAAGGTCAGATGCCGCAGTGTCTGGTTACTGTCGGCGATACGCTGTTGAAAAGCTCCGAGTTTATGATGGAATCGGTGGACATTCATCTTTCGGCGGGCTCCCGGTCCAACAGCTGCAATGTCAATGTACTGTGCGGATACGACTACAAGAACGGAAAGCTGACAGGCGATGCGGCTTCAACGATAGCCGCAGGGAAAAAGGTCACGGTAAAGCTGGGATATAACAGCCCGAAAGAGGTGTTTATCGGATATATAAATTCCGTCTCAACGGATTTTTCCTCCGAAGGAGCCGTGATAAGCTTTTCCTGCCTTGACGCAAGGGGAATGCTGATGGGAAACAGCTCGCATAAGAGCTATGAAAACAAAAGCGTAAAGCAGATAATTGAGGGTCTGTTTGACTCCGTAAAGTCATACACGGGCGGGACTGAGGTAAGCGTTTCGGCAGAGGCGGACAAGGAGAACCCCCTGACCCAGCACGGCATGGACGATTACAGCTATATCTGCACTCTTGCAAAGCTGACGGGCAGCTCCTTCTGCATGACAGGCACCAAGCTGCGCTTTGTGGATAATATTTTCAACTCGGCGTCGGTTCAGGAGACCTACACATGGGGTAAGGACCTGATAAGCTTCAACCGCACGGTAGAGCTTGCGGAGCAGCTGGGAGCCGTAACGGTCTCGGGCACTTCTCCCGACAGTGAGGAGGATTTTTCCGTCACAGTCAAGCCGAAATCGGGCGGCAAAAAAACGGGAGACAAGCTTTCCTCCAGCGTGGGAGCCAAGGATAAGGAGGTCATAAGCAGCATGGTAAGAAGCAGGAAGGAAGCCAAGGTGTTTGCCGAATCGCTGATGCAGGAAAGCTCCATGAAGCTGTGCAGCGGCTCCGCCACCGTGCTTGGAAATCAGGAGCTTACTCCGGGCGGCAAAATAACATTTGAGAGACTGGACCCAAGCGTCAGCGGTACATATTACATAACGTCAGTCAATCACAGATTCGGTTCGGGAGGCTTTACGACCGTGATAGGATTTTGCTCGGACGGCGTATGACGGGGGAGTATAATGTCAGAAATTGTTGATATGCTGGGCAGCGCAGGCGAATCGGCTGAGAGAAGATCGGTCTGCAGCGGCATCATACTTGCGCAGATCACCAATATCAAGGACCCGCAGAATCTGGGGCGGGTGAAATGCGCTTATGATACAAGCGGGGACGAAGCGAGGGAGACAGGCTGGATACACTGCATAACGCCCTTTGGCGGAAACGGTTACGGCAGCTTTTTTCACCCCAACACAGGGGATATCGTGGCTCTTGCCTACGAAAACGGGGATATCCACCGTCCTTTCGTTATAGGCAGCTTGTGGGTAAAGGACGCAGAACCGCCGCTCACCGTTGAGGACGGGAAAAACGAGGAATATTCCCTGACAACTCCCAACAAGTCCTGCGTCAGCTTCACCGACACAAAGGACAAGGAGAAGATAACGGTATCAACGCCCAAAAAACGGACGGTGATCCTTGACGACGAAGATCAGATCATAAAAATCTCCGACGAAAAAAACACCCTGTCCTTTAACGCCAAAAGCGGAGAGGTGGAGCTTACCTGCGACAAAAAGCTGACCGTCAAGGTGGGGAACGGGGTGACCGTGACCTGCGACGGAACGTCGGGAGCGGTAGAGATAAAGGCAAACAAGGAGCTCAAGCTGTCCGCTCCGCAGATAAATTTAAGCGCAAGCGGCACCGCCGAGATATCGGGCAGCGGCTCGGTGACGGTAAAAAGCAGCGGTGTAATGACTATAAAGGGTTCGATCACCAAGATCAACTGATATGATGCGGAGGCAATGATGTCAGAAAACAAGAGCTTTATGGGAAGGGGCTTCAAATTCCCCTTCAGTATAGACCCTTCTACCAACCGAGTCGCCATGAGCAGTGCGGAGGAGGATATCAGTGAAGCGATACGCCTGATCCTTCGTACCAATACGGGCGAGAGGGTAATGCTGCCCGAATTCGGAACATCGGCGGGGGATTTTTTGTTTTCCGACAGCCGTCCCGAGCATATCGCTGCCCTTGAGAGCTGTATCCGTGAAGCGCTGGAGCGATGGGAGCCACGCATAACCAATGTGGAGGCGTCCGCTCTTCCAAGGGTTGGCAGCAGGGGAGTGCTGGAGATAAACATAAAATACACCGTCCGCACCACAAACAATCAGTTCAACATGGTCTATCCCTTTTATATGATGGAGGGTGAAGGCAAATGAGCGTCCCGAAGCCTGACGGCAGGACTGCGGAGGATATACTTTCCGTGATACGCCAAAAAAGCAGGGTCTTTACGCCCGAGTGGAAATTCGACATGGAGGAGCCCGACGGCGGCACGGCGCTTGCAATGCTTTTTGCGGAGATGTTCAGCGGCACCGTGGACAGATTTGACCGCCTGCCCGAGAAATACTTTTTAGAGTTTCTGAATCTGACAGGAGCAGGCGCAAAATCGGTCTCTCCCGCCGTAGGAACGGCTGTGGCGGAGCTGGTGGAGGGTGCGCCCCATAACGTTTACATAAAAAAAGGAACTCAGCTTTTTGCAGATACAGCCGATCCCGACGGGGAAAGCAAAAGAGTGATATTTGAGACCGTTTCCGATTTTTTTGCGACCCCCGCAAAAATCAGCTCGATATATATGACGCTGCCGCAGGAGGACGCCATAATAAAGGCGGACCTTTCCGATGAAAAAGCGCTTCCGCTGCGGCTTTTCTGCCCCGATGGAGACAACATGGAGCGCCATGTATTTGCCGTAGCGCATTCGTCGGTACTGCGGCTTACGGGAGAGGCGGAGATACGGGTGAAAATGACCCCGTCCGCTTCACGGCTGGGCAGCGGCGAGCACATGGATATGCTTTGTGACCCTGAATTTGCGGTCTGGAGCTATATGGGCGAAAAGGGAAAAGTCATGCTTAAAGCTCACCGTGAAAACGACTGCATAGTCCTTTCAAAGCCCGTCGGCGAGGTAATGTTTACCGATGAAAACGGAAAAGCTCCCCAGGACGGTGAGCCGCTTCCGTGGCTTTTCTGCGAGATGAAGAAAAAGGGAGATACGGAAAGTATCACTGCCGACGGCGTCGAGATAAGCAGCCGCATGACGGCTGACCCCGAAACAGGCAGAGGGATAATACCCAGCCACATCTTTGCAAATGAAAACGAGCTTGACCCTGAAAACCCCGTTCGGTGCTTCGGAAAAGAGCCAAATCTGTACGATTCGCTGTATATCGAATGCACCGAGGCGTTCAGCAAAAGGGGAGCGTATGTGACCTTAGAGCTTAACGTTTCGTCGGTGATACAGGAGAGCGGTACGGACGAGGAGGAAGTAAAACGCAGATTTAACCGCAGACTGATGGTAAACAAGGAGGAGACAAGGCTGCCTCCTCCCGACGATATTTTTATTTCCTCGGTGTCATGGGAATACTGGAACGGCTACGGCTGGGCGGGACTGAAGGTGCAGGGCGATACCGACCTTTTTTCCTGCAGGGGCAAAGACGGCAGGAAGCATATAAGCTTTACCTGCCCCGACGATTTTGAAGTATCCGTTCACAATGCATACCGCGGACTGTGGCTTCGGGCAAGAGTGCGTGAGGTGGAAAACGGCTTCAGTCTGCGCTTCAGACGCTTTATCCCTCTGCTTAAAAGCGTGGATATACATTTTGACTACGGAACAAATTATCTTCCCGCCGAAGCGGTATACACAAACAACAACTGCGCCGCATCACGCTCCAAAGCGGTTGCCGCAGACCTGTTCAGGCTGTTCCCCGACAAAAGGAACACGGTATATTTTATGTTTGACAAGGCTCCCGACGGACTTCCGATAAATCTGTATCTTGAATTTGCAG
Source organism: Oscillospiraceae bacterium (assembly GCA_022508895.1). Lineage (GTDB taxonomy): Bacteria > Bacillota > Clostridia > Oscillospirales > Ruminococcaceae > Ruminiclostridium_E. The sequence continues at coordinate 26,022 of JAFLUH010000012.1, read as the reverse complement.
GCAGGCAGAAGTCGCACATGATCGCCTATGAGTACCTTGCAGACGGGCACGGCAGACAGGATATATGGCACAGACTGAAGGTTTCGGACAAGACCCGAGGCTTTTCGGACAGCGGCATACTGTCGCTGTACGCTCCCTCCGATTTTGCCGAAGGCTCTCTTTTCGGAGAAACGGGCTTCTGGATAAGAGCGGTGGATATGTCCCATAACGATACTGATTTTCCCGTTCTGCGCAGTATCCGCACAAATGCCGTGGAGATAATCCAGCGGGAAAGAGTGACCGCAGAGCGGCACGAAATACCCGCAGGCAAAATACGGCAGGATATCCTTCTGATGAACAAGCCCGTGATAAGCTGCGAGCTGTGGGTCAATGAGCTTGGCGAGACCTCTGCCAGAGAGCTGGAGGAGCTGATCAGTACCGATAAAAGCCGTGTACGGGCAGTAAAGGACGATGGGGGTCAGCTTACGGAATGCTGGGTGAAATGGGAGGCGAAAGCCGCCCTGTCCGCTTCCTCCGAAAGCGACCGTCATTACGAGCTGGATACTGCCCATGGCGTTATCCGCTTCGGCGACGGGATAAACGGCAGGATACCCGCATATTCGGGCACAGTGGAGATAAGCGTAGACTATTCCTTCGGAGGAGGGAGCTGCGGAAATCTTCCCGCATACGGCTTGGAGGGACTTGTTTCGGGTATCCCCTTTGTGGACAGAATGACTAATTTTGAGGACGCCTGCGGCGGCAGCGACGGCCACACGGTGGATTCCGTCCGGAAAACAGGCACAAAAAGGCTCAGGCACAGAGGAAGAGCGGTAACGGCAGATGATTTTGAAGCCATAGTCATGGAGGAATTTGCCGAGGTGGAGGAGGTCAGGTGCTTCAGCGGCAGGAACGCCGAAGCGCTTCGGGAAAGCGGCAGCGTCACCGTTGTGGTAAAGGCGCTTGATTTCGGCAGCACGGCATATTCCGAGACACTTTGCAGACGCATAGAAGCCTTTCTGACCGATAACGCCTGCTTGGTGCCGGTATGCGGCGGCAGGCTTTACGTCGTTCCCGCAAAAATAATGCGGGTAAGCGTCAAGGTCGAGGTAAGACCGGACGATTACGAGTATGCGGCTCAGGTTGAAGAGGATATCGTCAAAGCAATAAATTCAGCGGTGGAAAAGACCTCCGACGAAAAAAGGATAGGCGCTATGCCCACAGTCAGCGGCATATATTATGCGCTTAACGGGCTTGAGCACGTCTCATACGTCGGACAGCTGATGCTGACGGGGGAGTACTACAGCGACGGAAAGCTTTGTGCGGTGCCGCTGGATACGGATAATGCCTACCCCTACTTTATTGCAGCAGCCGGAGCGCACACGGTAAAAATGTAGCCCGTAATACCCAAAATCGAAGGAAGGTGAGAAGATGATAAAGCTGCCCGAGCTTGACGACCAGCAGTACACGGATATAGTTGAAGCGGCAAAGCGCCGTATCCCTGTCATATATCCCGAATGGACGGATTTTAACGAGCACGACCCCGGTATTACGATGATAGAGCTGTTCGCATGGCTGAAAGAAATGCAGCAGTATTATCTCAACCGCATCACCGACAGAGGCCGTGAAAATATGCTGGCTTTGCTTGGAATAAAGGTACGGGAGCCTGTGCCGGCGCAAACCGTGGTTTTCTTTGAGGACGGCGAAGCACCAGACAGGCTTGTCAGGGGCAGCACGGCGATAATGTACGACGGAACGGTGTTCACGTCTCCTCGGGAATTTGTCCGTGCGCCGTTCAAAATAGGCGGCGTATATGTTTCCAACGATGACGGCTTTATGGACATAACCGACATTGCTTTTGAAAATCACACGGTATTCTCCCCCTTCGGCAGCAGGCCGGACGGCAGCGGGATAAGCCTTTACATAAAAATAGACAAAATAAGCTCCGACAGCTTTTTCGAGGGCTTCGGACTTACCTTTTACATAGCCGACAACTGTCCGGTGAAAAGAAATCCTTTTGGCACAAGCGGATATTCCCCAAGGGACATCAGGTGGGAATATTCGTCATACGGCGGCTTTAAGGAGTGCGAGGTGATCGCCGACGAGACCCGTTCCTTATCCCTTTCAGGAACGCTGACTCTGAAAACGGGCAGAGATTTCGGCAGCGTGAAGATGAATGGGCTTCCCGAGGGGAAATGGATCAGAGGGAAGCTTACATACTGCGGCTGTGAGGATATGCCGCTTGTCAGAATGATATGCACGGACACACTGCCATTGGTGCAGAAAAAGATATATGCCGATTTTGAGGACTTTGTCCTGACAGGGGCAAGCGTTACCGTCAGCCATCGTCTTGCATTTCAGGGCACTTGCCTTGCTTTTGTAAGGAACGAGGACGGCTGGATATATGCCGACCGAGCCGTTATTAAAAAAACGGAAGATACGGCTGAGGTGGAGCTGTCCGAATACGGCAGGCTTGCTGCAAAGGACGGGGCGTCTAATGTCAGGGTGATATACTGCAGCGATTATTTCAGAGAGCACAGAATGTTCCTGTCGTCAAACGGACTGCCATGCCAGAGCTTTCCCTTTGACCCGGTCAGCTATGTGCTTGCGGAAGAGCTGAGAATAATGGTTCTTGACGGCGCAGAGACGGAGTGCTCCTGCTGGAGGGAGTATGATTATGTCCGTTCTCTGGCGCTTGCGGGTCCCTATGATCGCTGCTTTTCGTATGACATATCAAGACGCAGGATCGTTTTCGGCGATAACGAGCACGGAGAGGTCCCTCCCAAAGGAAACAACAACATAATGATCTTTTCATGCTCAACCACTATGGGTGCAGGCGGAAACCTGCCCAAGGGCAATATCGGCGAGGTATCGGATACACGGCACAGCTATCCCGTGGTACATTCGGAGGATTGCAGCGGAGGCAGCGATTGGGAAACTCTCCGTCATGCAGTGCAGAGAATGAGAAATATGCTTCAGGAATGCACAAGAGCCGTTACTGCCGAGGATTACCGCACTCTTGTGATGCAGACGCCTGGCATCAGGATAGCGGACGCCGCTGCGATACCGTTTTTCGATCCCGAAGCGCCAGAGATACCGAAGGAAAAGCTGTCCAATACGGTTTCCATAATCGTGCTGCCCTACAGCGACAGCAGCTTTCCCGTACCTGACAAGCGCTTTCTTGCAGCCGTAAGGGAGCATATCGAAAACTACCGTCTTGTCACTACCCGTGTAAAGGTATCGGCGCCCGTATATGTAAAGATAGATATTTTTGCAGAGGTCGTCTGCGGCACCGACGAGGTAAGGCAGGCAAAGCAGCGCTGTGAAGAAGCGCTGCGCAGTATGCTGTCCGTCTACGGCAAGGACGGCAGGACAAAATTCGGGGGACCTGTCATCGAATCGGAGATAACGGCGTGTATGTGTTCCGTGGAGGGCATTTTGTCCGTCAGGCAGGTCAGGCTGTCCTCACCCGACAACGGCTGTCGCCGTGACGGATACGGGAGGATAGCTATCCCGCTCCATGCCATTGCATACTGCGGTTCGGTAAGCATTGAAACGACCAAATAAAAACACCGAAAGGTTGATGCTATGTACAGCGGCAACAGAATATACATCACGCTGAATCGCCCGTCGCAGTGGCGGCGGTGCCTTTTGCACGGGCTTGAGATAAGCGGGAACAGCATAGTTCCCTCCGAAGCAAGCGGCGTCTGCACCATGATAACAGGCTCCATTGACTCCACGGAGCACGATTTCCGCTGGGAAGAGCTGACGGTGGACGCCGAAATGTGCGATAATGCGATAATCAAGGTCAGCGCGTATGCGGCGAACTCCGCAGCGGTCTCATTGGACGGCAGCTCTTTGGAGCTTGACGGCTTTCTGACCGACGACACGGTAAGCTGCGAAGAAAGGCTTGCCGCCGCCGGGCAGCTGTTCAAGCCGATATTCAGAGGCTGCCTTGACGGTCCCGTAGATCTTTGCGGAAGATACATCTGGATAAAGCTGGAATTTTTTATGCTTGACAAAAGAGAACTCAGGGTGAATAAGATAAAGCTGCTTCTTCACAGTGAGAGAATGATGGATTATCTTCCCGAGGCATACCGTGCGGAGGACGGGGAAAACGGCTTTCTGTCACGCTATCTCTCCATATTTGACAGCATTTTCTTTGAAATGGACAGCAGGATAGAGGCAATGGCCGACCAGCTTGACTACCGTTCGGCAAAGGGCGGAATGCTGAGGTATCTGGCGCAGTGGCTCTGCATAGAGGACACGGCGTATCTTTCCGAGGAGCGGCTGAGGGAAAGGATCGGGGTCGCCGCCGAGGACAATTCGGGCTTAGGCGTCAAAAGGAATCTTATAAGCTGGATAGAAAGAGAGTACGGCGTTACGCCGAATATCATAGAGTATTACAGCGTGGACAAGCTGGTTCACGAGGGCGGTGACAGGGAGGTCTACCGCAGGCTGTTCGGCGAGGACCCGTACAGATTTTTCGTACTGCTGCCCGAAAAAACCTTTGCGAATACCCGTGAGGCAGCGACCTTCATGCGCAGGCTGAAAAGCAGGATACCCGCTTATACCGAGGCTGAGGTGGTCGTCACCCGCATGGGCTGCATACTGGGAAAGCACACTTATCTCGGCGTGAATTCGGTTTTGCGGGAATATTCTCCTGCGTCGGCGGACGAGAAAATGCGCATTTTCAACGATAATTTTTTAGGGAGAGCCGCAGATGAACAATAACAATTTTTTCCCTATCGAACGAAACAGATATTTTTACGGGAAAATGCTCACCGCAAGGGATTTCGAGACGGAGCAGCGCTATTTCAACAACAAGCGCCGCCTGATCAACCGCACGCTGTTCGGTGCGGGAGTGGTCTGCGGTCTCGGCGTGTATCAGAATGACGACGCCTCTTTTTCCGTTGAGACAGGAATGGCGCTGGATTATTCCGGCAGAGAGATAGTGGTATCCGAGCCTGTCATAAGAAAGCTGAACATGGTGGAGGGATATGAAAGCCTTGAAAAAAGCGGTCAGGGGTACCTGTGCCTGCAATACCTGCAAACCGACCGCGAGCCTGTCAACAATATAGGAGCCTCAGACCACGACAGCGAGCAATTCAACAAGATAGGGGAGGGCTACAGGCTGTACCTGAGCGCCGAGGAGCCTTTGCTGTCGGATATCTACGGCTGCGGAGGAACGAACTCCGTGACGTCGGTATACAACTCTCACGGAGTGCGCATAGTCAGGATAGTACCTCTGACAGCGGCGGCGGGTGAGGAGATGACGCTGCGGTTTATCGTCATAAAGGGCATAGACAGTCAGCCCGTTTCCTTTACATACCGCTTTGACTCCGACTATTTCCGAAGCTCCGGCGGTAGCACGGAATTATCCTTTGCAGAGGAAAGCAAGACAGAGAAGGACGTATTCACGGTGGATTTTACGCTGCGGGCTGCGCTGGTCTCCGAGGTATCCGTTCCGCTTTGCAGCGGCAGAGGCGAGCTTTCGGTCTGCATAGGGGACTACACGGACAAGACCTCCGTAGATATACCGGACGTATATATATGCGCCGACAGGGACAGCCTGAATGAGATGAGGGATACCCGCATAAGCACTCTCGTAAATCATATCGACGGGGAAAACACTCCCTTGTATCTGGCGAAGGTAGACTGTCTGAAAATAGGCACGGGATATATCATAAGGCACATCACGCCCCTGCCCTTCGGACAGAGGATACATACGGGCGGCAGCGGCAGTCTGTGTACAGGGAACGCTCCCGCTGCTCAAAGCGGCAGCCTGTCCGGAAATTTTCTCAGGGGAGGCGTTTCCGCAGGTATCGAAACGCTGGAGCATTGGCAGCAGCCCCGTGTGAACACGCATTATGACCCGAAAAGCGGCAAGCTGGATTTCCGTTTCGGCATACCGTCCGGTGAGAAGTACGACTACGCCGCGTCGTCCGGCACGGTGGATATCCCCATATCGGGAGCGATAAGGGTAAACGCCCGATTTCTTTCACAGGACATACCCCACGGGCTGGGACCCGGAGAAGTGAGCCTGACCTTATCGGTGGAGTATTCCGAGGACGGCGCCCGCAGGCTGCTTTTCGGCAGCGGTGAGGTATTTTCCCCAAAGAACGAGACCAAGCTTGTCCCCCGCATAGAATCCGCTGCATTGCTTGACCCCGATAAAGGCACGTTCAGGGTAGGACTCAGGCTTACCGATTATGTGGAGGGTCATACGGTGCGTGTCCGCTGGTTTGCCTTCAAGCCGGTGGGCGATAACTCCTGCGGGAGCGCCGAAGAGGATATTGCGGTACAGATAGCCCCTCTCATACACAAGATGAAGCCGCTGGAAAGAGTAAGGTTCACGGCGGTCGTAGAGGGAACGGAGGACAAGACCGTCAGCTGGTCGGTAGTTGACGCCGACGGCGGCAGTATCGACGATAACGGTCTGTATCAGGCGCCCTCCGCTGCGGGAACGTATGAGATATCCGCCTGCAGCAATGCCGATCCCGCAAGCCGTGTATCGGCATTTGTGGTCGTCGGGGAAGATGCATAAGGTATTGATATGCTGAGACGGATAGACAATGGCAGATACAGGGTCATAGAGGTGCTTTGCTCAAAGGACGGCTACGAGGCGTCTTTGTGTGCCGACGCTGCTTCAGAGGCAGGAAACAGGACGCTGCTCATCAACACATACACAAACGCTGATACGATAAGAGAGCTTCTGCCGATATTTTATTCCGAGCCAATGAACGGCTTATGCGGCTTTCGGGGCCTGACCACCGCCGACGGCAGCATATCGGCGATATTTGAGTATAAGGACGGAGAGAGCCTTGAGCATTTTCTCCGACAAGGTCCCGAAGCCGATTTCTCCGACAGGACGGACATCACGGAAAGCCTGCTTTCCGCTGCGCTGGAGCTTGACCTGCTTGACAGCCGTATCGCAGGACGTGTCCTTCTGCCGTATAATACGGTGCTGGAAAGAGCGTCAAAAAGTATAAGCCTGAACTTTCTGATCGATCCCGAGGTGCAGGCCCCAGATAATTTTCTCCCGTTCAGGCTGGGTGAAATGCTGAGGCTCGTTTTCCCGCAGAACCGCTTGCTTCCCATAGAGATAGACGTATATATTTCAAAGCTTCTCGGTGGAGGATACGAAAGCCTTGCCGCAGCATATTCGGCTTGGCGGCAGATACGGCAGGCTGCGCTGACTGCCTTTGAAAAAAACAGGAATGAAACGGTGTTTCAGTATCTGCTGCGCTGCGCAAAAGAGAAGCCGCTCAGAAAAAGGAGATATGATGGCAAAAAAGATAATTAGCTTTATGGTCATTTTTATCGCATACTGTGTTATCGGAGCGGCGCTGCTTATCGGGATATTCGGTTTCGGCGCATTATTCGGCGGGACGTCGGAGGACGGCGCAGTACGGAGCGCTTTTGCCGTAAACCGTGCGGGAAATATATATTACATAAGAGACAGAAGCGGAGAAAAGGCGCTTGTCTGTGTTGCCTCCTCGGGAGAAATGCTGTTTGAAAAAGCGCTGGACAGCAGGATATTCGGCGGAAGCTTTCTGGCGGGCGGTATTTATGTGGAGCACGACAACGGTATCTACCTTACCGTGTATGAGTATGACGGGAGAGCGCTTCTTATTGAAAAGGCGGCGGTATATGCCTTCAACGAGGACGGAAGCTATGCGGACACGGTGTTTTCGGCAAACGTTTCTCAGCGCCTGAACGGTCAGACGAATATCATTTCCTCCTTCAGCGAAGATGACGACAATATTTATTTTTCTCTGCTGACAAACGGCAGGGCGCAGGTGCTTACTGCGCCGAAAAACCACTCGGCAGCAGCGTCGGAGCTATGTGAATACGCAATTCCCGACGCCGATATATACGGCGCATATACATCTTCGGCGGGAGAGCTGGTGCTGGGTGTTCCGGGAGGATTGACCGTCTGCTCCGAGACCGGAGAGCGCTTTTTGAAAGCCGACGAGGGAGCCGTATTCGACTGCCTGTGGAACGGCATAGACCGGATTTATGCAATGGACAGCGCCACCGGCAATGTATATTCGGTATCGTCGGAATCATCGGGCATATATTCGGTGTCAGACATAGTAAGCGGTGAAATAACGGTCAACACCGAGGAAAACCTGACGATAGCGGACATGACCGATATATCCGTAGGCATCACGGGCAACGTTGTGGGAAGGATACGGGGACAAAGCGACAGGATATATTCGGGGAGCTTTTCGGTCATGTCGGGGATAAACACGGAGGCGACCGATAAAAACGACGTTATAAACGGAATACTGGTGCTTGCGGGAACGGCCGCTGCGGTGATAGTCCTTTCGGTGCTCACATGGGATTTTTACTGCGGCATACTCAAAATGCACGTTTCGATACTGCTGCGTCAGTCGCTGCTTATCATAATGCTCATTTTCGTAATGCTGTTTTTCCTGTCGTATTTCATCATGATCCCTCAGGTGGAAAGCATCGTTTACTCGGACTATGTACGGGAGGCGCAGCTTATCGCCAACAGCTTTGAGGACATTCTCGCAGTCACTGCGGCAGATAAATATGAGGAATTTATACGGGAATACGGCATAGCGGCTGCAGCCGACAGCAGCGAGACGCCGGATATCCACATCGTGAAAAACACAAACGGCAAAATGCAGATCACAGCCTCCAGCGCGCTTTATCCCAAGGGATACCCTGCTGACAGGCTGTTTCATACCGACAGCTTCACACAGACCGTAAGCGGCGGCAATGAGCGTGAGGTGCAGGTGTACGACCGCGGCACGGAGGGGGAAAAGCTGTATCTTATCAGAAGTCTTTCAGACGGTATGTACATTGCTGTGGGAGTGAGACTGGACGGTATTTCGGACGCAATAGGCAATATCAGTCAGAAAATAAACCTCTTTCTTATCGTCGGGGGCTTCGTTCTTGTACTGATTTTTATGATAATCGAAAATATTACGGCAGGCGCAGTGAGAAGGCTCAGAAGGTCCGTGGACCATATTGCGGCGGGCGAATACGCCTTTCCCGTCAGTGTGAACACAGGCGACGAGATAGAGGAGCTGTCAAAATCCGTAAAGGAGCTTTCCTCGCATATCATTGAAAAGACCGCCAGCCTTGAAAAGCTCAACCGTCACTATTACCGCTTTGTTCCCCTCAGCTTTCTCAGCACGCTTGGCGAGACGCAGATAGAGCGTGTGGGGAAGGCGCTTCACGCAAAGCGCAGAATGACGATAATGTTTCTCAGGTTCGATCTGTCCCGCAACCTGACGGGAATGGACACCGATGAGCTTTTCGAGAGCATAAACTCGGTATTTGAACAGATCGTCCCCATCATAAGCCGGAATAACGGGACTGCATATAACTTTCTTTACAACGGCTTCAACGCCATTTTCCCCGACTCCTCGGAAAATATCCTTCAGACGGCGATTAGGATACGGGAAACCGCCCAGACCTACAACAAGCAGCGCAGCGAGAGCGGAGCCTGTACTGCGGACGTGCGCATCGTTATAAGCGAGGACAGCGTGCTGCTGGGGTTTGTGGGCGATGAGATGCGTATGCAGCCTACAGCGGTGTCAAACGCCATCAACATGGCGGAGGAGATCGAAAAGCTGTGCAGGAGCAGCGGACTTTACATAATCTGCACCGAAAGCACATATATCCATCTGCCGCAGGGCAGGTACAGAGGACGGTATATAGGGCGCTACACCGCGTCGGATTCCAGCACGGTAAAGCTGTACGATATGTTTGACGGCGATCCGTATTTTCTCATTAAACTGAAGGAACAGTTCAAAGCGCAGTTTGAAGCGGCGGTGGGACTTTTTGAGGACGGGGATTTTGCCGCCGCCCGCAGTCGGTTCATGGATATAGTAAAGTATGCGCCGGACGACGGAGTATCCCGCAATTATATGTATCTTGCAGAGCGCAACATAGGTGCGGAACGGCCGCAGCTCACCTATACCGTATTCGGGGAGTGATTTTTAAGGCTATGATAATACAAATAACGGAGAAGCTGGGAATATCGCTCAGGGTACTGAAAAACGTGCTTTTGCGGCCTTTCAGGGCAAAGACCGACGAGCCGGCGGTATCATTGGACAAGACGAATACCTCCGCTTTTTCGGAGCTTTTGAAGGGTCTGCCGGATATGCTGAAAAGGCGCCCCGAAAACCCTGGGGATTACTACGACTGGGGCAGCATATATGTGGCAAAATCCACGGTTATAACGGCTGCCCTGCTGTTGGTGACGCTTCCCTTGATATATGTTTTTTTGCTGCACCCGCTGTTTACGAGCTGGTTTTGGGTAAAGGATTTTTATGCGGAGGACGAGGCGGTCGGCGCCTATAACGGCAGGGTACGCATTTACTATGACGAGGAGCTGGAGCGCCTCAGCTTTGAAGGCAGGCTGGAGGAGGGAAAAGCCGCAGGCGACGGCGCTGCGTATTATGAAAGCGGAGCAGTTTGCTATGAGGGAAAATATAACGAGGGAGCATTTGACGGCAGCGGCACACTTTACTATGAGAACGGGACCATTAAATATCGGGGTACCTTCAGCGGAGGAGAGCTCAGCAGCGGCGAATACACCTCGGAGGACGGCACGGTTTATTCCGGCAGCTTTGAAGGCGGCTTGCTGCAGGGCAGCGGTACGATGAGCGCAAACGGACGGCTGCTGTATATCGGCGAATTCAAGGACGGCATTCCCGACGGAAACGGAAAACAGCTTTACCCAAACGGAGCCGCCCGGTACACCGGCAGCTTCAGCGGGGGCGTACCTCACGGAGCAGGTATGGAATACAGCGAAAAAGGAACGCTTATCTACAGCGGCTCATTTATGCTGGGAGCCTACGGCGGCGAAGGAACGCTGTATGATGAAAGCGGCAAAAAGCTGTATTCAGGCGGCTTTGAGGAGGGGAGCTATTCCGGCAGCGGCACACTTTACGGAAGCGACGGCAGCATTACATACGGCAGCTTTGAGGCAGGTGAAATAACAGGCACAGCCGAAAGGGTCTATCCAAGCGGCACAAGATACGAGGGCGGTTTTTCGGAGAATATCCCCGAGGGCGCAGGCGTGCTGACCGACGTCACAGGCAGAGTGATTTATTCGGGAGCATTTGCGCAGGGCGATTACGATTACAGCCGTATCGCAGGTCAGTCCGCTGCGGCGGTCAGGGAAATGTTCCCGACCCTTACGCAGACCGTAGCTTCCGATTACTTTTATCTTGAAGACCGCAGCTTCGGCGTTTTGATAAAATTCAGCTTTGCTTCGGCGGAAACGGTCGCCGCGGCAGAGGAGATATTTGCAAGGCCCTTCGGCGGCAGCACGCAGATAAGGTCGCCGGCGGATATCACCGCCCCGACTGCATTATCCGTTGCGGAAACCGAAGATCCTCTGCCCGAGTGGGTGCGTTCAAGGCTCGGCATTGACGCAGAAAGCGTTAAATGCTATGCAGCGGAATATGAGACGGTGACCGTCCGTTACTGGACGGACAGATACAGCGGCGAACTGCTGCTTAGATCCGCCGAAAGCAGGAGGGCAGACGGGGGGTCGGGAGCTGTCGGAGAAACAGGCGGCTCTGCGCTGTCTCATGATGAGATAGCGGGCTTGTTCGATGAACTTGGCTTAAACATTGAGGATTTTGAAAGTCTTGGATTTTAGGGTGTGATACAATGAAAAAACGTTTTATAGCGGCGCTCCTGCTGCTGTCGCTGTTCAGCGGCAGCGCTTCGGCTTATGACAGCTATTGCGAAAATAATGCCGTAAAACGTATCGGCAGCGATTACGCCTTTCAGCTCAGAGACATAAGCGAGCGCTTTGACAGGGTGCTGAAAGAGTTTTCCGATACGAGCCTGAATGACGAAGCCGCCGACAGCGTTTCGCAGCTTGCGGAGCTGTACTCTCAGCGGATAGCGCTGTTCAACGAGTTTTCCGCACAGATAGACAGGCAGGAGACGTCTCTGGCGGCAGCGCTGATAGATTACGATATTCTCTTAAAGCGGCTGAAGCTGCGGCTTACGGAATACGGCAAGTACAAGTCGGAGATAGCGACCCTCACAAGTCTCTATCTCAGGGGCGGCTGTGAGCTGTCCGACATAGAGAGCAAGGAAAAGGACGCAGATGAAGCGTATATCGAGATAAAAGCCGTGCTTGCCGAAATAAGCGCATTAAGCTCCGAGATCGAAAAAATGATCGGCGGACCGCTGCCGTCCAGTTTTGATTTTAACCGAGCCTATTTTATCACCGATATTCTGAAGCTTGACCCGGACGGACTTTCCGAAGTTCCGGGAGCGGCTTCTCTGTGTGTTCCCGAGGGAGCGGAAAGAGCCGAATATGACGCTCCGGATATCACATCGCAATATAATTCGGCAGTGGAAAGCTATTATGCGCTGGGAACGGTGCTGAAAGCCTACATCTCGATGGTGGAGCAGGTGAAGAAGGGCGAGGAGGATATCCGTCTTGGCATGATATCTTCTGAGGCGTTTGAAGTGCTTATTGAGGCAAGAGACGGTGCGCAACTTGCTGTGGCGCAGTCCAAGGCAAGCTATGCCAAGGCGCTTATGGCGCTTGACGCCGCCTGCGGAGGAGCGCTTACGGCGCAGCTGGGAATAAGCGATGAAAAGGCTGCCGCCTATCAGTCCGCCGTCAGCGGTATGCGCAGAGGAGAGGGGCTTTGGCTGGTAGGCAAAACCGCAAATGGAACTGTTTTTTCGCCTGTGCTGCTCCCTCAGGGAATTTACTTCGGCGAGAATGACACAGGCAGATACACCATCAGCTATAACGGTTTGCGTATAGGCAGCTCGCCCATCGGACAAGCCTGCACGGTAGCTGACGTGGAATATGTCTGCGGCTGCGAGTATGCCGAAATAACGTTCTACAAAAACGGCGCAAAGGCAGTCAGCTTCTATATTGATGTGTTCTCGCCGTACGGAGAATTTATCAAAACGTCATAGGGCGGCATTAAGTAACGGAGAGGTCGATATGGCAGATTATACCGCAATATATGAGGCAGGGGAATCCGTCGTGAATTATCTGAAAAGCGTGATGACCCCCGAGCCTATCGCAAAGAAGGAGCATATCGGGCTGTGCGAACCGCAGTCGCCGGGAGATTTTCAGCTTACGGTGTGGATATACAATATTCAGCAGGTCAGAGACACGGGAACGGGGACCGGTTTTCACCTCGATCCTGACGATCCAAGTATAGAGCGGTTTGCGCCGATGGAGCTGACCCTTAATATGCTTGTATCCTCCCATTCAAAAGCGACGGCAATGCAGAAATATACCGATGAATACAGGGTGATCGGACGTGCCATGCAGGCGCTCAGAGATATACCGACCCTGCCTTCGGAGTTTTTATCCGGAACGCTTGCCGAAAGCAAGGACCCGATCACGTTAGCCGTATTAAAGCTTGGCAGCGAAGAAATGTCAAGGATATGGAACAATTCCGAAAAAACCGTATGTCCCTCCTTCGGGATAGAGGTATCGAAAATATTTATCCGCTCGGAAAGAACACGGACGGCTGCGCCGCGGGTCGCGTCAGCCGAGTTCAGTGTGCGGCATAAGACGGATTTTACAAAAAGGTGACAGTATGGTAAAAAAGCAGTTGTCCTGTGTGCTGAAAATTACCGACGGGTTCACCGCTCGGGTGCTGAAGCGCACCGAGGTGCTTATCCTCGCAGACGGTGAACCTATAAGGTATGAATACAAGTCGGGAGGATATTTTGTTTTAACGGACCTGCCAGAGGGAGCTCATTGCCTGAAAGTGCAGTCGCACGGCTTTCAGCAGGAGGAGCTGGAGATAGACATAGATCACAGTACGGTAAAGCGTGCAGAGCAGGCGGTGATATATCTTGCTCTGAGCCCGTCGCCGCAGTACCCTTCGGCGTTCGGAATGCCGTCCGTCAGCGGCAGAGCGAAGGGTCTGCGTCATCTCTATGTACAAAAACAGGGTGCGGAGCTTAAAATAGCCGAGGACAGCGCTGCCGCAGGCTCACGGGAGATAAGGCTTTTCTGCCGCGGCACAAAGCCGCCCCTGCCGTCATTTGCCCTTATCGGAGACAGGCTCTGTGAGACCTGTGAGATAGTGACCCTGATGACCGCCGACGGCGACGCTTATACGACGGAAAATCCGCTGAGATACGATCATCTGCGGTCTGAGCACGTCGCTCCTCTGGTGAAGCTTCGGTGTGATGAGGACGGAACGTTTTATCTGCTGCTTACGCCCGATTTAACACAGTGCAGGGAAAACGGCATGATCCCGCTCATATTTCTCGCCGAAAGGGACGGAAAGATCTGCTCTGCGCTGTCGATGGCGATGCCGGAGGGAAAGACCGAGCTGGGAGAGCTGGATTTTATATAAGATTTTACAAGGTAAAGAGAAAGGAAGTCGAATCATGGGGAATCCCGCAGTATCAACGGCTTTATGTCAGTGCACCTTTGGCGTTGCTCCCGCCCCGCTGGCAGTGACCTCGCAATCCACGGCAATGGGGGTAAATTTCCCCTTTGCAACGATAATGGATATGCCGAAGCTGCCGATGACCTTCGGTATGTGCAGCAGCATTGCAAACCCAACGGTTGCGGCTGCCACCGCAGCGGCGCTGGGAGTGCTCACGCCGATGCCGTGTATACCCGCCTGCGCTGCGCCGTGGGCTCCCGGCTCGCCTACCGTTATTATCGGCGGCAAGCCGGCGCTCAACAACAGCAGCAAGTGTATCTGCAGCTACGGCGGAGTTATTTCGATAACGATGACGCCCGCCCTTACGGTACAGATACCGTAAGCAGGACGACCGATGAGCGCAGGGAGGTGAAGGAGCAATGGGGAAGCTGAAGCTGCTGATGACGCTGCTGATGGGTGCGCTGCTGATACTTGCTGCGCAGAATATGTATTTTGTGAAAACCTACGCTTTAAGCGAGATATACAGCGACATCGTTTTTACAGGTCTTGCAGTCGAATCGCTGCAGTATACCCGTCAGATAGAATACGGCGTGAAAAACGGAAAGAGCCTTGAAAATTTCTATGGCATACAGTCGGTATTGAACGGCGCAAGACGCTGCAGCTCCTATATCAACGGAGCGTTTATCGTCTCCGCCGATTATACGGTGCTGTATTCCGTCCTTGACGATGACAGATACGGAATAACTCGGATAAGGACCGACAACTTTGAGGGCGGAGAGATATACGCAGTGTATGACGAGCCTTCCAATGAGCGTTTTATTCTTACTCTGCCGATATACGGACGTGATGAGACGGTGTGCGGATATATGGTTTTAAGCGTCGATCGTGATGCCGTAGACAACCGACTTTCGGATTTCTACAGCGAAGGTCTTATATTGGATTCAGCGCTGGGAAGCCTTGTATTCCTGACGGGAACGATATTTATGATACATTGCTGCCGCCTCTCTGAAAGGCTTTTCAGGCGCAGCTTGGGGATAATATCCGCCGCCGTATGCTCATTTACGGCGATCGACACGGCGATCTCGGCATACAAGCTGAGAGTGATAACCGACAGCATCATCGGGCACTCCGCAGCGGAGATAATCCTGTCGCTTCAGAACGATCTGGATTACGTCAGGAAAAAAGGGGTCGCTTTGGGGAAGATATACGACTTTAACGGCTGGCTTTCCAATAGTGTTGACCGTATACCCTATATCAAAAACGTATTTTACGATAAAAATTACAGAATAGCCGCCGTTATATCCGATGATTATACGGCAACGCAGATATGGTATTATGCCAATGAGCTTATCAGGCTGCTGCTTTTATTTGCGGCGGTGGGACTGGTCGTATACCTGACGGCGGGAGCGATCGAAAAAAGAGTGAGAGGACGCAAACATAAGAATGAAAAAGAAGCTTAAAAGATCAATATTTATTCTTTGCGCTGCTTTGACCTGCTCGGCAGTGTGCAGCTGTGACGGCGCAGTGGCAAATACGTCAGATACGGTGAACGTCAGTCAGCCTGATGACACGGGGGATACGAGACCCTATCTTCCCGTAAAAAAGAAAGACGGCTCCAAATTCAAGCTTGCTTATGTGGATAACGACAAGTTTAATGAGCTTTTCAGAATGCTGTATTATCTTGTCGAATGTCTGAAGACGGACGGGTGGATAACCTATGACAGGCTCCCGTTCGATCCCGAGACCGAATCGGACACCCTTGCGCTTATGAACTGGCTTGCAGACAATGCGCAGAGCGAATACATGGAGTTTGACAAGACCGCCCATTATTACACCTCCGTCAGCACACGGGAAGAAATTTACGAGAGCCTGAAGCGTCATATCGAGATTGACGGGGACATCGACGCCATACTTGCCATGGGCACATCGCCCTCGGAAATGGTGAAGAGCTTCGGCTTTGATATTCCCGTGCTTATGTACGGAGTCTCCGATCCTATCGCCTCGGGTCTTGTCGTGTCGGCGGGGGATTCGGGCGACTGGCGGTACTGGGCGCATGTGGATTCCTCAGGCTATTCAAGGCAGATGCAGTATTACTACGATACATTTCAGTTTAAGAATATCGGCGCCGTTTACGGCGATGAGATAGTGTGCGCGCTGCCTGCCTACCGTTTGATTGCGGAGCGGAACGGGTTCAAGATAACTGAATATGATCTGGTCAGCGACTCGTTTGCAGACGACGGTGAATATTATGAGGAGCTCCTCGGAATATACAGGAAAATGATACATGAGGACGGGATAGACGCATATATTCTCAATACCGACGTGATACATGACGCTGACAGGGCGTTTGAGATAATGCAGATATTCCTTGACGAAAAGATACCCGTATTTGTGCAGGAGGGTTCAGTTTATGTAAAAAACGGATCGGCGCTGCTTATCGTGGACCCCTGCGACGCAGAGGGAACCGCTCCCTTTGCCGCTAATATCATAGGCTCTGTATTCAACGGCGCAAAGCCGGGAGACCTTGAGCAGGAATATGTCAGCTCACCGTACCTTGTCTTTAATATGGACGTTGCGGAGCTTATTGATTACAGCCCGTCGTTTGATATGCTGCTCACCTGTGAGAGTATCATAAGCACACGGTAAGATCGGACTTTCGGCAAACAACTCAGTATCCTATGAATCAGCAGCAGGAACAAAGAAAGGAGACGCTATCATGTACGCAGAGCAGTATGCGCCCTTACAGAAGAAAAACTCTGATACTAAGACAAATTCAAACAACAAAAATCTGACCGGTATCCCCGCACCCGTCAAAAACCGCTATGAGGCGGCCAGCGGTCTGTCTTTCGATGACGTGAGAGTGCATTATAATTCAGCGGAACCCGCCAAGCTCGGGGCATTGGCATATACCAAGGGAAATCATGTATACATCGGCCGCGGACAGGAAAAGCATCTGGGGCACGAGCTGGGTCATGTGATCCAGCAGAAACGCGGGCTTGTGAGACCGAATACATATATCAACGGATTGCCGGTCAATACTGATCGCAGGCTGGAACAGCAGGCAGAGAGCGGAACTGTCACATTTGACAGGACAGTCCGTGAAGGCGGGCAGGAAATCGTACAAGGTGTTTTTCTCATGTATGAAAGTCCGGAACAAGGCGGTTTGCTGGTAAAATGTGAAGAATCGGTCGAGGGGCGTATAGACACAAAAGAATTATCGAAATACGAGCTTTTTGAGCTTCTGCCAAAACTTAAGGAGCCGGACCTGATCACTGTAATAAGCAAAGAAATATGTGATGCAGCTGAAGAAGATATCAAGTACGGTGTAATTGATCTTGTGGATGGCTGGGGAGCTGATGCTGCCAAAATTTTATCCGCAATGTGCAGTCAGCTTTGTGAATGGCTTGTTGAGGCGGCAGGGGAAATCATGGACGAACAGGATAAAAAAAGTGACTATTATAAAAAGGCGGAGAAGGTATTCATACTGTTTCATATAGAGCATAATGCAGGATCCGGTGCTCAAGCTCCTCAGGCAGCGATGCTGTATGATTATTTAAGAGAAGGTATAACGAAACTGAGAGACGATATTTACGAAATCTCCCGTGAGAACGGGAACAAAGAGAGGAAAAGCCGGCTGGCTACATTGATCGGATCGTTAATAATCAACTATAAAAACCTGTGCCGTCGCTTTATGCATGACCGTTATATAATCGATAAGATTCTGGATGAGTTGAATGCACAAATAAACTTCTTTAATGAAATTTTGGGGATTTTCAGCGAGACAGGGCCTATAGACATCATTTCCGCGGAAAGGGTGCAAAGTACGGGACTTCCGGGCGCCTATGCCAGAGAAAAACTGCAGGAGACTGCGCTGCCTTCTTTAGAAGATCTTCCCAATAAAATAACAGAGCGCTGCACTGTCAGAAGAAATTTATTCGATGAAACGGGAAAACCTAAAAGATATCCTGATTTTGACAAAATAACGGCAAGGAATCTTTTGCTCAGTCTGCAAGAAACAAGCTCGCAGGAAAAACTTGTGATATACAGAAGCATGGATGCAGAGAAGGCAATTCCGATCCTCTGCTTTTTTGATTCAGGCAAAGCCGCAGAAGCAGAGGAAAAAATCATTGAAGGATCTTTTGAAATGTCGGAAAATCGGTCCAATCCGCTGATAGCTGAATTTGGAAAACACTTTGGCGAATATGAGCAGGCGATGGAATACGACGTTGTCAGACCCTTTTCGGATGACAAGCCCAACTATGCCCTTGTAACCCTTGCGTTTATATTAAAGCCGGGCGCATCGGAGTTGCTTTTTTCACCTTCTTTGATAGCTGTACCGCCGGCGTCGATCAGAATGTGGAATGATAAAAGATGGGACCCTTTCCAAAGGTCGTCATTGAATGAAGGAGTACTTCGGGGCTATATCGGTATCAAACATGAACAGGTCAGAGATAAGGGCGCCTCAAAAGGCAGTAAAGGCAAAGGAGTGTCCAAACCCACCTATAGCTTATGTGTTGCAACCGGAGCTACAGGAGATACACAGCTCCTGCTGCAGCTCCTGATCGACAGGGTCGAGGTCGTTAAAATTAGGTATTAGTAAGCGGCCCGACCGTTTACAAGTGTCTGTCAATGCTCCCGACGGAATGAGCGCAGAGATACGGGCGAAGCAAAAACTGCAAACAAGGAGTTTGCGGTTTTTTATTTTATCCGAAAAAATAAAATCCGACATCGTCCCCCTCCGTAAATGCGAAAAGCAGTCTTTCCCCAAAATATTGAAAAAATATCCGCCGCAAAACAGCGAAAATACAAAAAATCCGTAATTATTACCGATCGCCTTTCACGCTTCGACACGTTTCGTGCTTTATCCGTAGTATAATCAAGAAACAAAAGGAAAAATTTGGCTTCTGACAGGGAAAAACCGAAAGACGGCTTGAAATAAAACGAAAATTGCCTTATGCGTT
This sequence comes from Oscillospiraceae bacterium, assembly GCA_022508895.1. Classification (GTDB taxonomy): domain Bacteria; phylum Bacillota; class Clostridia; order Oscillospirales; family Ruminococcaceae; genus Ruminiclostridium_E. The sequence goes on along the minus strand of JAFLUH010000012.1, from coordinate 6,698 downwards.
TAAGCGTAACATTGTCGACTAAACTTCTCGGGAATTTTAGAATATAAATAAGAGGAGTTTTTTCGTTATGCACGAAATTTTCTGTGAAAGCAACGGGCTGGCGTACCGCCGATACCTTATAAGTCAGGAGCTGAGCCGACTGACGGTAAAAAAGTACATCAGCGACGTCGAGCGTCTGTTTGCTTTTTTGAACAAGCGCACTGCGGAGCCTGAGGACGTTATGGCGTACAAATCCTATCTGATATCGAGGTACAAAAGCTCTGCGGTCAATTCCTACCTTATCTCTGCCAACAGATATTTCCGCTGGCTGGGACGGGAGGACCTGTGCCTTAATCTGATGAGGCGGCAAAAGACGTATTTTTCATCAGGCGAAATGTCCGTGACGGATTATCATGCCATGCTTGAGCACACGAGGCTGTCTTACAGGGACAGGAAATGGTATCTCATAATGCGCTGTTTGGGAGGTCTGGGGATACGGGTGGGTGAGCTGAGATTTATCACCCGTGAAGCTGCAGCCGCAGGCTATGCGGAAATATTCTTCAAGTCGAAGCTGAGGACTATTCTTATTCCGGACGAGCTGCGGGCGCTCCTCCTTACATACTGCGAAGAAAGCGGGATAACCTCCGGCAGTCTTTTCCGGAACAAGCAGAGGACCGCTCCCGTCGATCCCTCCGTCGTGTGGAGGAACCTGAAAAGGATAGCGGCAGACTCAGGTGTAAACAAAGCCGAGGTCTACCCCCACAACTTCCGCCACATGTTTGCCAGAACGTATATGAGCGTCTACAACAACATAGTTGACCTTGCCGACATCTTAGGACACAGCTCCATAGAGACCACAAGGATATACACAAGAACGTCCAGGGAAGCGCAGCGAAAAAAGCTGGACAAGCTTGGTCTGTGAACGCTGCGGCTCCTGCCGAAAAATGCAATATAATACAACACTATTTTGCGTTTGTCAAGCCATTTTTTAAAAAAAATAAAAAATTTTTCACCTAAAACGGAAACAAGTCCTGTGACCTTGCGGAAAGCCGCAGCTGCAGGGCTTTTTTCTTTTCGGCTCAAAGCGGGAATGCAATATAATGTTGTATAATGTGACCGTGGTACCACAAATACAAAAAAGGAGGAAAAAAGCCATGTTCAATCCCGCAGAAGAAATTTCGTCGATAGATTTCAGTGCGATAATCGGCGGCGCTCTCAACGCCGTGGTAAACGCCCAGCGTGAATCAGCGGAAACTACGGTGAATTTTGTCAGAAGCGTGGGCTTCAAGCCCGGTGAGGTGGACCCCAACACGGGCGACACCGTCGGCGTAGGCGATCCCATCTGTGTGACCTTTTCTTATGACAAGGAGGTATCTCCCTCTCAGGTACAGGGAACAAGAGAGATCAAGCTTGACGTGACCGCTGCAGGCAGCGGCTATTCCGATAAGAAGACCGTCATCATCAAAACCGATGACAACTCCAAGGACATTGCCGAGGCAGAGATCAAGGTGAACAGCGAAGGAGCCATCACAAAGGTCAGCCTGACCAAGGTCTTCGATGAAACGCTGCTCGAGAACAACAAAACGGTTTCCGTTGCTCAGGAAGGCTCGAGCGGTTCAGCAAAGCTCAAAGTGACAGTCATCGAAGCCGGAACTCCCGTTCCCGCTGTCTATCAGAAGATGCAGATCGAGGTCCCGATCCTTACGATGATGCCCATTCCCTTTATCAAGATCGATTACACGGATATCGAGTTCAACGTAAAGATCAACTCTGTCAGCACCACAAACACCAGCGACATTTCAAAAAGCAACGTGGACTCCGATTCCAACTTCGGCTACAAGGGCTGGGGCTTCAAGGCTTCAACGAACCTCAAGACCTCCGTTTCCCACCAGAAGAAAAGCACTTCCGGGGAGGAGGTCAAGAAGGACTACTCGCTGAATATCAAGGTGCACGCCGTACAGGACGATATCCCCTCCGGAATGTCCAGAATACTTGATATTCTTGAGGATTCCATTTCCACAAAGGCGCTCCCGGCGTCAAGCAGCGCTCAGTCGGAGCAGCCTGCGGATAAGCAGCAGAAAAACAGCGGCGAGAATAAGTGACCCCATAGCCGGAACAACGATCAAAGCGAGGTAATTTAAATGGTTATGCTAAGTGATTTAATAGGCGAGCTTGTATCGGACATTTCCGATGCGAGGCAGATAGCCGATTCCAATTCCGCGGCGCTCAGCCAGAGCTATCACGCAGACCCTTTCTTAAAGGGAATGCCTGTCCCCCATTTCACCATCAACGAGGCGGAGATAAAATTCCCCGTTTCGGTGGTAAGCGTGCTCTCCGACAACAACAGCAAATCGGTCATGGGTGAGATAGTTTTAAGCGCCATAAAGCTGAAGCTGCCCCATATTCTGAACAATCAGTTTGTCAACAGCTATATCAACAAAAGGAAAAACGAGCTGAAGACCGAGGCTCAGAACAGAATGGCTGCAGCGACTCCTGACGGCGGTATGGACAATAACGACGCGCCCTTGGGTGAAAACGGCATAGAGCTGAGCGACAAGCTGGAAGAGACGTTTGCGCAGTCTGCAAACCGCGTTGCCGAAAACGTAGCGGAACCTATGAACAAGTTTCTCAGCGTTGCCAACTTTGAGGTGATAAAGCTGCTGGATATAAGGGACGCCTTTATAAAAAATCTTAAACTTGTTTTAAGGGAAGAGCTCAGCTCACTGCCGCCCGAAAATCAGCCTGTAAACGAGGAAGGACTGGATGGGCTTGCAGCAGAAACGGGAAAGGCGATGTTCTTTGAGTTCAAGCGTATGCTCAAGAAAGAGAAGGGCGTATATGTGGAACCAAGGACAGGAAATATCAACGAATACGGCAGCATATACAATCAGATGGTCATAACGCTGAAAATAAAGGAACAGGACCTTGACCTGATAGTGGAGGACGGCAGAGGCAGCGGCGGTCAAAGATTCTTGTCTCTGAGCTGACGCAAGAGAGGGAGCGCAAATGATACTTATACCTGTGATGGAGAGCATGGACGGCATATTGAGCGAACTGTCGGGGCTTATAGACATACTTGAAAAAAACGGGACCGAGCTGAAAAATGACAGCATAAGCTTTGTAAGGAAGCTGGAAGCCGCCGCAGAAAAATACCGTCTCCCCATAGCTTCTCAGCTTTCCGTCATAAGGGGCAAGCTTGTCTGCGGTGCGCCCAAGCCTGAAAACACCGTGCTTAACCGTAGAGAGTACCGAGCATTGGAAAAGAGCTTCATACTTTCACAGCTTGAAGCGGTCAACGACTGCGTGAACGGCTGCCTTGAGGACAGCCGCAGGGTTTTCGCCGAGTGCGAGAAGCTGGCGTGTCAGGTGACCGTCCGACTGAAAGCGAAGGGAGAGCTGGAGGGATATGAAGCGGCAAGCCTGAACGGGGGCGGGATAATGGCTCTCGCCTCCCGTGACGGTGAGCTTGCGCCTATCGTAGTCCATATAGCGGGACTTGCAGGCGCATTGAACACGAAAATAATCTTTGACAAAACCATGTCCCTGTCGGGACTGTACGATCCGGAGGAAAACCAATGAAAAAAATAATATTTCTGCCCTTTATCAACGGCGGTGAAAATGACAGACTCGGTTTAACATGGAGAAATGACCTTGAAGCAAATTTTTTGAATGACCCCGACATCCGGGAGCTCACCGATAAGATAAACGCGGAACGGAACAAAAACCCCGGCGACAACGCAAGCGCCCAAGCGCTCGCCGATTACTACAACGCTCTCCATAAGGTGAAAGCGGAAAGGCAGATCAGGTGGGTAAACAGGCTTTCGGCGGAGACTGCCGGTCTGTTTGGCAAGGTGATTGGCGATTTGCCCGAAAACGTGGTGCAGACCGACGAGCAGAAGCCCAACGACTATGTTATCGTCGCCGCACTGCCGGAGTTTTTCTGGTATGATATAAACGACAACCGGAAACACCTCAATGAAGACAAATACTACCACAAGGCGATTTACGGAAACGTTGTGATGGATCACCTCGGCACCTCCGACAACCCTATTGCGGTGCTCACCGCCAGATACAAAAATCTCATATTTTTTGCCGGCACTACCGTATGGAAGCAAATAAACGCAAGCGATCACACGAAGGACAGCTCCTTCAACACCATGCACATCTACCATTCGGGAAAGCACATAGACACATGGACAAAGTATTTCCCCTCCAACATAGACGGCGTCAGCCTTGCGAAAAAATGGGAAAAAGCAAAAAGGGACACAAAGTATGTGTACGCTCCCATCACCGAATTTAAAGGCGTGAAATTCACTTATGATATATGTCTTGATTTTTCCGTCAAAATTGGCGGCGTTGCTCAGCCTCCTCTTTCAACGATATTCTGCAACGGAGAAAAAACCGACGTAAACATTCTGATAGCGGCAGGAATGCCCATTTACGACAAGGATCTGACAAATATCAATTCCCCCGTTATACTCAGATGCGACGGTCTCAGCGCTCCCTACGGGGAAATAGCCTCAAACGGTGCATATCCTGCAAACAATCCCCTGAAGATATCAGGCGGAACTGATATAGTAGGCAATCTGGAAATCGAGATCGACACTCAAAGCTGACCTGCAAGGAGGAACAGTGCAATGGAAGGTACAAGGAAAAGAGGATTAGACATCAGCTACTGCCAGAAGGGGCTTGACCTGAAGACGGTAAAGGACGCAGGCATGGATTATGTGATAATCCGTGCAGGCTGTGCCGAAAGCGTTGACTCGCAGCTCGGCAGGCATACGAAGGGAGCCGCCGACGCAGGTCTGCCTTACGGCTTTTACTGGTACAGCATGGCTTACACCGTTGAGCAGGCCGAAAAGGAAGCGGACGCCTGCCTGAGTGCGATCGGCCGCTATGCCCCTGCATATCCCGTCTATTACGACATGGAGGAGCAGAAACAGATAGATAAGCTGGACAGTGCGACCCGCACCGCTATCATAACCACCTTCTGCGACATTATCAGGGAGTACGGCTACACCGCAGGCGTATACATCAACCCTTCATGGCTGGAAACCTATGTGGACAAAACGAAGATCGTGGGCAAATATGACCTGTGGCTTGCGTGCTGGACGGGAGACCCGAACAAGCCCAGCAGCAAATTCAACTACGGTCAGAAGATGTGGCAGTGGGGGCTTGATAAGGTAGGCGGCATGAAAGTAGACGGAGACGTCTGCTATTTCGATTACGATAAGCAGCCCCAAAAAGCTCCCATCGCTGCCGACAGCAACGCCATATACCGTTCTCTCGGCACTGCCGCCAAACGCAGAAGAGCCGACAAGAACGGCTTCAGTGGTGAAAACTGTGTGAATGGCGGCTACTATGCGGCGTCTCAGCTTGTGACGCCCCCATCAGGCACGCAGCAGTGGTTCCGTCACGCCGGTACCAATCTGTATTCGGCTCTCACCGACGAGAGCGGCACGGGAGCTAAGCAGTTCGAGCAGTACGGCACCTACACCATGGGTCTGACCGTCACGGCCGTCAACGTCAGGGTCTCTCCGGGAGTGAACATGGAGAAGCTTGGCACTTTGGACGTCGGAAAAACCGTTTATCTCACGGGCGAAACCGAGCAGGAGGGCGACCGGACTTGGGCTCAGGTCGTTTACAACGGGCGTCTGGCGTGGATGGACAAGCAGTGGATCAAGACATAGATCGCACTTATATATTCAAATTACCGTCTCCTTCAATATAACGACAGGCAGCTCTTCCTCGGTTGAGGCGGAGCTGCCTGTTGATAGTAGCCGCTGCGTTTGCAAAGTATCTGCTCAAAGCCTTTTTGCAAAGATAGTGTCCAGAAGTCTGTACAAATACATATCCTCCATACTCCAGGTTATTTTTTTCGTGATCATTTCATAGCTTATCACATACACCTTGCCGCTCTTGCCTGTTATCTCGTGGTGCATAACGGAAAACACGCTCTGATCTATCATGCTGTTATAGATTTTATCGCATTTTTTTGTCTGGAACATCTGAATATTGTTGATGACCATGATATTGTCCTTGTAGAACTGTCCCAGATCGCTGTCGTAAAGGTAATCTATGGAATTGTAGGTTTCTTCTGACGGCGGAGTTATCCCCCGCTGAAGCTCGATTTTTCTGTCTGTTTTATTGTAAACGACAATGCGCTCGATCCTGAAATATTCCATGATATCGTGCAGGATACTTTCCAGTGCGTATTCCTTGCCGCTTATGTCAAAATCAATGATACGGCAGACCGCTTCGCTCTTGGTGAGCCCCCGCCTGCCTGCGACGCCAAGCTTCTCGACGCCTTCCCGAAGCACATCTTCGATGCTGCCATGCTTGTCTTTTTCAAATATTATATAACGGTTCTTGCCCTTTTGCTTGGCGCGGTACAGGAGATGATCCGCCGCCTCGAACAGCGTGTCGTAGTTGTCCACGTCGTCCGGGAATATTGCGCAGCCGATGGAGGTGCTGACATAAAAGCCGTCACGTTCTTCCACATACGCCTGAAGTATATTGTTTTTTATACCTCGGAGAATATTTTTGACTTCCTCAAACACGGTAAAATTATCTATTATCACAAGGAACTCGTCTCCGCCTATGCGCCCCGCTTTTCCGTAATCTCCCACTTCACGGTCAAGGATAGCCGCGCATTTTTTCAATACGGCGTCTCCCATGGCGTGACCGAAATGATCGTTGACGTTTTTGAAATTGTCGAT
>JAFLUH010000119.1:1348-4204 GCA_022508895.1 Oscillospiraceae bacterium | reverse complement strand
TTTTTCGTCACAATAACACAGTCGCAAGGCGACTCCTGATACGCTCCCAATCAAGCGGGAGCGTGTTTTTTGCTCTGCGGCTTAAAAATCTTTTTCGTCTCAATAACACAACAAAAAAACGACAGGTTCCTGCAAAAAGAAACCTGTCGTTTTGTTTGCACAATGCGTCAGCTTTCATAAAACGGTCAATCTTCCGTAAAAATGCTGACCCATAAACCTTCTTCGTTTGAATCCAGCGTCCCGTATATCTTCTTTTGCAGCAGCCGATTCAAAGCGGAGCTGTCTGTTATTATCTCGGGAGTCGTTCGCCCAATGATACCGTTTTGAATGACAGCATTGTTTTCAACAAAGATATGGCATTGCCGATTTTCGCAGTCTGTTCCCTCCAGCATATAACGTGCCGAAAGCGTTCCGTTTCCGTTGCAGTCGAGCTTCTGCGTATCTATACCGCCATCGGTCACCCTGCCGCAGAAGTATTCTCCGTCGCAGATCCCGTTAAAGCCGACCATTTTTACGGTCATATCTCCCGTCACCTCCGAGGTGGAGGTGATGTTGATCTTTATTCTTAAAATCTCCATATCTCAATCTGAATGTCCTTTTTGATAAAGCTGATAATGAGCGTTTATACCAATTCTCCGCCAAATCATTGATTTAGCGGAGAATTGCACCCGAAACGCTGATCCTCGTCTGACCGCAAAACCTACCGATTTTTTAGACGAAGATCAGTATTACGCATAACGCACAGCGGTTTCGCAAAGCCGCACTGTCCGCCTGAATGATTGGCGGGCTTTGTAAGCTTTCTCCCATTATATAAGAAAGACGGACAGATGTCAACATTCGGATCGAGGCGACAGTACAATCCGGTGAGTGATCGCGAAAAAGACGCAGACGCTTTGTTCCGTATTATGATACAGATCCCGGCACGCCCTCAATCAAGCGGGAGCGTGTTTCTGTTTATCGCCTGCACCAAGGACGGATAAAAAAACAAACAGCCGAGTTTCCTCAGCTGTCTGCATTTTCCTTTATTATCACGTTCTTCCCGCTTCGCTTGCCTATGTACAGGCGATTGTCCGCAGCGGAGATAAGCGCCTCTATGCCTCGCTCCTCCGATCTGAAAACAAAGCCGAAGGTCATGGTGACGTTCCTGTGACTGTCCTTGGGGAGAACGTCCAGCTCGCTTATTTCCTCCTTTATGTGGGTGACGGTGTCAAAGCAGATCTCAGGCTCGCCCCACATCACTATCAGCATTTCCTCGCCGCCCCAGCGGCAGGCGGTGTCCTTCTCGCTTATGTTTTTCGAGATGACCTTCGCCACCGATTTCAGCACCATGTCGCCGCAGTCGTGACCGAAGGTGTCGTTTACCTTCTTGAAGTCGTCTATGTCGCCCAGTATCACGCAGAACGGCTCCTTGCTCTGCTCCAGCTCCTTGTACAGCTTCTTCAGGCTGTGGCGGTTGTACAGCCCGGTCAGCGCATCGTGGGTGGCTATGTACTCCAAGCTCTTGTTGGCGGTGTTCAGCTTGCTCAGCATGGTAGCTACCTCCGTTACGAACAGCAGGGTAAAGGCAAGTATGATAACGGAAGCAAAGATGGCGTTAAGATAGGCTATCGAGCGGATAAAGCGCTCCGACACCTGAAAAAAGCCCTCGTAATAGTTCAGATACCACATCGTGCCGCCCATCAGTATCGAGGAGGTCAGTATCATCGCCCCCATGGTGAATATAAACCTCTGGGAGGAGGTGGTGAGGAACAGCAGATACGCCGCCACGGGAAGCACCGCCGTTGCGTAAAGGTGAAAGCCTGCGTCCCAGCCCATCACCAGCGACGCCAGCACGGCGTGACCCATTATTTCCACGAAAAACGCCAGTATCCAGCCGTATTTTATTTTATCGGAGCCCTTGGGCACGCTGAGAAAGCTGCCCGCCACATACAGGATAACGCTGCACACATTGAATATCGCCAAGGGGTAATGCTGTATAAGAAGGAAAAATACAAGGAAAAAGATATGTACCGCACCGGAAGCGAGAAAGATCGCACGGTATTTCACATAGCTTTTTATTTGTATCCGGCTAAGGTCAAACTTCATATATACCTCCGCGCGTGTTGGGCGCATAGGACGGAATTTTAATGTTATAATTATATGTAGTATACCACATATCGGTGAAAAAATCAAGGGTTTTTTGGCAAAAATGACAAAAAACGACCCTGCGGCATTTTGCTTCACAGGGTCGTTTTATATTGTTCCGTTTTTCGCTTTGAGGCAGTCCACTATGTTGAATACCGCTTCCTGCTCCTTTTCGGTGAGGTCGGTTATGTCTATCACGACCTTTGAGGAGGTGTTCAGCAGTCCGTCTACGGTGGTGTTGAATATCTTGGACATTTCTACTATGTGCTTGAGCTGGGGCGTTGCAAAGCCCATCTCCCATGCATTTACGGCGCTTCGGGTCACTTCAAGCCTTTTGGCAAGCTCGGTCTGGGTAATGCCGAAGGTTTTGCGCAGCTCGGCGATGCGTTCGCATAAGGTGTAAATCATACAATCCTCCTTTGCTTACTTATTATGATAGTATTTTATCATAATATGTATTTATATTTGTACAGCATTTTATTATACTTGATTGACAGTATTGATAATATTACTTGACACAATGTGATAAGCGTGTTATAATTTCAGAAAAGCATAGGTGCTTATATTTTATTTTTTCAAGAGGAGTATTTCAAGATGAAATTCAGGAAAGTTTTGGCAGGGGTCTTGGCTGCTGTTGCGGCGGTTGGAACACTTTCGATTACAACGTTTGCAAAAACAGACCCAAGCGGCAATTTTGAATATGAAGTGCTTAAGGACAATACTGTAAGTATC
>JAFLUH010000119.1:0-1248 GCA_022508895.1 Oscillospiraceae bacterium | reverse complement strand
CGGTGCAATTCCCTCACTGCAATCAATGTGAGCAAGGACAATAAATATTATACATCTGTTGACGGCGTGTTGTTCAACAAGAAAAAGACCACCATTATTCATTATCCTGCGGGAAAAAAAGAAACCAGTTATACTATTCCAAAAGGTGTGACCAAGATAGATACATATGCATTTGAATACTGCACATCTCTCACTGAAATCGTAATTCCTGACGGTGTGACCGAGATAGGTTACGGTGCATTTTCACGGTGTACATCTCTCACCGAAATCGTAATTCCTGACGGTGTGACCGAGATAGAACAATGTGCATTTGAATACTGTAAATCTCTCACCAAAATCGTAATCCCCGCCAGCGTCACCTCGATACCTGATTCATTTTCATTTGATACGGGCAGTTCAAACTTAACCATTTACGGCTATACCGGCTCCTATGCTGAAACCTACGCAAAAAACTACAAAATCAACTTCGTATCCATTGGCACCGCAGCTCCCGTGACAACAACTACTGAGGCTACCACAACCCCTTCATCTACCACAACCAAAGCTGCAACCACCACTCCTCCCACAACCACCACCGCAACCACAACTGCACCCACTGCTGCGACAACCCCTGAATCTATCACAACCGAAGCAGTAACCACCACTCCTCTCACAGCCGAAGCTACAACCACCACTTCTCCCACAGCCGAAGCTACAACCACCGTTCCTCCCACAACCACAACCCCACCTGCCACCACTGCCGCCTCAACCGACGACATCGACGGCAGCAAAAACAACGACAAAAATATGTCCATCGGCGTGATCCTTCTTGTTATCCTCGTAATCGCCGCAGCTGCAGTATCAGGCATTATCATCTACAAAAGGAAAAAGTAATGTTTTCCCCAAAAAAACAGGGCGCAAAATAATGCGTCCTGTTTTTCGTTTGATATCGGCGCTTTCTGAAAATTGACAAAATCTGTCAGGTGTGTTATAATTGCTGAAAAGTGACGGTATTTATACAGTATTTTGAGAGGAGTATCCGAATATGAAGATCAAAAGGATTCTGGCAGTGGCTATCGCTGCTGCTCTGGCTGCGGTTTCCCTGCCACAGGTCTCCGCTGCGACGGAGGGGGATTTTGAATATGAAAAACTGGCGGATGGGACGGTTGCCATAAAGAAATACAAAGGAAGCGGCGTAAATGTTGAAATCCCCTATGTAATTGACGAATGTGAGGTCACCAAAATAGGTGATTATGCGTTTGCGAGCAG
>JAFLUH010000118.1 GCA_022508895.1 Oscillospiraceae bacterium | reverse complement strand
GAGAAGAAACAGCTTTTTTCCATAAATCAAATTGTATTTCTAAATTATTTTCCCAAGGCATCATAATGCCATATCCTAAAAATCTTTTTTCGGGAAGCTGAATTATTCCATCGAACATATCCTTACACCTCTGAATTCCGATTTATCCTCTCACCTTTTCCCCTCCACATGATTTATCATATTGGCAAGATACCCTGCGCCAAACCCATTATCGATATTCACCACCGAAACCCCGCTTGCGCAGGAGTTGAGCATGGACAGCAGCGCCGACAGCCCCCCGAAGGAAGCCCCGTATCCCACGCTGGTAGGCACCGCTATCACAGGGCAGTCCGCCAGCCCGCCGATAACGCTTGCCAGCGCGCCCTCCATGCCTGCCACGGCGATTATCACGGTGGCGGTCATAACTTCCTCCTTGTGGGACAGCAGCCGATGGATACCCGCCACTCCCACGTCATACAGCCTCACCACTTCGCTGCCCAGCGCCTCCGCAGTGACAGCCGCTTCTTCGGCAACAGGGATATCGCTGGTACCGCCTGTTGCAACCACAACCTTGCCGATACCGTCCGCCTTGGGCAGCTTGCCCACTATCCCTATCCTTGCCTCTCTGCGGTAGTCGAGGGATACCGCCTTACCGATCTGCTCCGCCGCTTCACGGTCAAGGCGTGTGATAAGCACCGTCTCCTGCCCGCTTTGCAGCATGGTCTTTGCGATACCGATCATCTGCTCAGGCGTTTTCCCTGCGCCGTAGATGACTTCGGCAGCGCCCTGCCTTGCCTTTCGGTGCAGGTCTACCTTTGCGTAGCCGATATCCTCAAAAGGCTCCGTCTTTATTTTCAGCAGCGCTTCATCGACGGACATTTCGCCCCTTTGCACCGCCTCCAACGTTTTCTTTATATCGCTTTTCATCTTCCACCTCAGAAACTGTTATCCAGCTAAAATTATACACAAAAAAACGCCCCTTGTCAACCAAAGGGGCGTTATATATTTCATCAAAGCGAGCCGTTCCCCACACCGTCAAACAGTATCTCTATCATTCGCTGAGCGCAGGCGTCACGCTCCTCCTTGACATTCATATCGTACCCCAGCACGTCCTTTGAAACGCCGCTTGCCAGAAAAGCCGCCTGTATCGAGGAGGTGAGCATGAACACCAGCAGCCGCTTTGTGTCCTCGTCCATTGCCTTTTTGTCTATGGCAAGGGAAAAGCCCTTTTGTATCGCCACCGAGTTGCTCCTCATTGTGTAGTCGCCCAGATCCTCCAGCGTGGAAATGCTGGAGACGGACGGGTATCTGAATATGTAGTCCAGCACCTTCTTGGCACGCTGCGCCACCTGCTCCTTGTTGGTATGCACCTCTATCCCGTCCTCGTCGGGCAGAAAGCACATGATTATGCCGCTGAGCATTCTCTTGGTGCAGATGGAAATGAGGTTGTCCTTGTTGGAAAAGTGGTAGTTGATAAGTCCCAGCGCCACATCTGCCCGTTCCGCTATCTTGCGTGAGGTTATGCTTTCGGTCTTGCCACCGCTTTCCTCGATAAGCTCAGTGGTTGCCTTGATTATCCTCTCCTTGACTTCCTTGGTGTTTTTCATGACTTACTCCTTTAGTGAACTTTGTTCAGCTTTTTATGCGGGATTTTTCCTTTTTTTACGAAAAAACCGTTATTTTGTCGAAGGTTCATCATGTCTATTATACTGAACAACGTTCAGCTTGTCAAGAGGAAAATACAAAAAAAGCAGCAGATCCGAAGATCAACTGCTTTTTATTTTATCACTGATCGTATTTTTTCTGGTAATAGGTCACGATACTGGATCTGGCGGACCTGAACACCTCCATCATTGCGGGGGAATAGAGCATCTGCTTTTTTGCCGAGGTAAGCTCTGAGATTATCAGATCAAAATAGCGGTCGCTGAACTCGTTGTGCTTCATAAAAGCGTCGTCAAAGGCTATCGCAATGGAAAGGAGCTGGGTATAGGGGGTATTCTCGTTTTCTTTCAGGTTGTGCGGGAAGCCTCTGCCGTCCCAGCGCTCATGGTGGTGCATACACATCTCGCTGCCGCACTTTACGAAGAACTGGCAGGAGAAGTTATCGTTCATCATCATCAGGTCAGAGCCGCATATCGTGTGGTTCTTATAAATGGCGTTGTCACGGGGGTTCTGCGGACCCGACTTCAACAGGTTGCCTGGCATCACGGTCATTCCCAGATCGTAGAAATACGCCGCCTTGCAGATTATCTTGATACGGGAGGGAGTGAGATTGTGGTCGTTGGTGATACTCATGTAGCGCTTCATGACTATCTCCATCACGCTCTCCATGCGCTCATACTTGCCGCTGTCGATATTGTTGTACTCCAGAAACCTGTTGTAGATGGATTTCAGCTTCTTTATGTAGCGATCTGTCTCCGCCATATCCGACTCGGTGATCTCGGCAAGGTCGCTGTAGTCATCGTTGACGACCTCCATTTTCAGCACGCTCTTGAGTCTGCTTATGACCGCGTCGCTGTCGAAGGGCTTCATTATAAAATGGGAAACGCCGAACTGAGCGGCTCTTTCGATATTCTGCTTGGTTGGCTCGGAGGTTATAATGAAAACGGGTATATTGTTCAGGTGGTTCTGGCTCAGTATGCTCAGCACCGCAAATCCGTCCAGAATAGGCATCTGAAGATCCAGCAGCAGGGCGTTGAATTTCAGTATACCGCTTTGCAGCATTTTTACTGCGGAATAGCCGTTGTTAGCCTCCACAATCTCAAATTCCTTTTCAAGGATACTTTTAAGTATCTCTCTGTCGAGCTCCGAATCGTCTACTACAAGAAGCTGCTTGCGTGCAGGTATCATTGCGGTGTTCCTCCGTGTTGTACATTTGGAATATAACACTCCAACATATATTATACAATATTTTTAAAAAAAGTCAATATTAAATGAAAAACAGGACGCATTATTTTTGCGCCCTGTTTTTTCGGGGGAAATTACTTTCTCTTTTTTGTGACAGCTGCGGCTGCTGCGGCGATGACGGCGGGTATAAAGAGCAGGGTCACGCCGGTGGCAGGCGAATCGTCATTCGGCAGCTTTTCGGTGCTGAGAATAAAGGTGCTGAAGTGATCGGTGACGAAGGAAACATAATCTCCTTCAACGGCTGCGTGCATATCGGTGAGCTCGCCGTCCTCAGCCTGATGAAAAACGTAATAGTTTTCTGCGCCGTTAAGCTTATCGGGAACAGGTATCTTTACGGTGACGTTTCCGTTAAGCTTCACCGCTTTTCCGTCGGCGTCGGTGAGGGTGATATCGAAAGCTATGCTTGTATCGGTCTGAGCGCCCGGATCGACCGCAACATTCAGCTTAACGTCCGAGGGGAGAACGCCTTCGGCTGCGTAGATCTGCACGCCGGTGTCCTTGTCCTCTGCAACAAGCTGCTCGGTGGGAGCGGTGGTCGTTTCGGCTTCGGCAGTCGTTACGGCTTCGGTCGTCGTTTCTTCGGTGGGGGCGGCCGTTGTGACTGCGGTTGTAGTGTCGGGCTGAGCTGCGGGTGTATCGCCAAGGGGCTCAAAGGTAAAACCATGGTTTTTAGCAAAGACTGCTGCTGCAGAGCCCTCGGGGGCGTGAATAGTCAGGTCTTCGGCGCAGCCTTTAAATGCAGAATCATCTATCGTCTTTACACTGTCGGGTATAGTTACGCTTGTGAGAGCGGTGCAATTATTGAACATATAGGGCAGTATGGTTGTTGCACCTTCGGAAAACTTAACAGATTTAAGAGATGTGCAATTATAAAATATATAACTTTTGCATTTATTTGCGTCTAATGAACCGGGAATACTAGCTGAAGTGATTTTTGACATGGCAAATGCACTATCACCTATGACAGTTACGCTGTCGGGTATAGTTATGCTGGTAAGACCGCTTCCACTAAATGCTTGATCGCCTATCTCAACTACGCTGTCGGGTATAGTTATGCTTGTGAGAGCAGTACAGCCAAGGAACATTCCGCTCGGTATGGCTGTTACACCTTTGGAAATATCAACAGTTGTAAGATCTGTGCATTTTTGGAATATACCACTGCCGCAGTTTTTTGCGTCTAAAGAAGCCGGAATTTTGACCGATTTGATTTTTGTCTCGGTAAAGGCGTAACTACCTATGACAGTTACGCTGTCGGGTATGGTTACACCGGTAATACCACTGCTCGCAAACGCATAATCACCTATTTTGGTGACCTCACATTCGTCAATTACAT
>JAFLUH010000117.1 GCA_022508895.1 Oscillospiraceae bacterium | reverse complement strand
GTTTTCACCGACAAGCTGACGTTTTACGCATTTGTCGTTCCGCCACGGGAAGACATTCCGTGAATTGAACAAATAGGGTACGCCTTTTGATAGGCTGTTGTGAGTATTCAGTAATATAAAAGTGGACGGAGTTGCTTGCTCTGTCCGCTTTTTCTTTAACATCATATATTTTTATGTATTATGATTTGAGGTCCAAATCATACACACTAAAAAACTTTATGTTATAAATAAGAATCCCAGTCTCAGCACCGAAAAATCAAAAATCTTTTTGTAGTGGTTACACAAGAACTTTATGGGAGCAGCTTAATGCGCCATCCAATGTGGCAGCGTATTTTGTGCTCTGCGTAATAAAAATCTTTTTCGTCACGATAACACAATAAAAAACGACAAGTTTCGACAAAAGAGACTTGTCGTTTTTCTTTAACATAATACTATAAACACGTGCTCAAAAAAGTGGAACGCTCCCAGCCTTTGGCGAGTATGGTCTCAGAAGTCTCTGTTGACGAAAATATCGGTATATGCTATAATAACCTAAAAATAAATAAAGTGGATTATATGATTTTGATTTTTAGATTATTTTAGCGTTCAGTGGAATCGCATTCCGCTTCGCTTCATGCTCATTTTTATGCTATAATGTCAGCAAACAAAAGGCCGTTTAATGAATTATGATAATATAGATCCGTCACAATAATTTCTTTAAAGAAGGTGTACATCAATGAGCAAAATATCCGTAAAAGACGGCGGCATTTTATTCGAGACCCGAGACGAGCTTGCCTTTGTGGAGCCTTACGGCGAAAACTGCGTCAGAGTACGCTCTACCCGCAATTCAAGGCTTTCGGACGAGAGCTGGACTTTGCTTCCGCCGGAAAAAGCGTATTCCTCGGTCAGCCTTGAAAACCAAGATAGAGCCGTGCTGACAAATGGCAGCCTCACCGTTACTGTCGAAAAAACGTGGTCAGGCTGCCGCATAGCCTTTATCCGTGATGGGAAAACCGTTCTTTCTACCCATGAGGAGCACGACCTTGCGGTGAGATACTCCCACAATGAAGGGGACAACTACCGCACAAGGGTATTTTTTGACCCGCAGGACGAGCACATCTACGGTCTGGGACAGGAACAGCAGGGCTTTTTTGACAGAAAGGGCTGCACCTATGACCTTATGCACTGGAACACGAAGTCGACGCTGCCCGTGATATATTCGTCCTTAGGTTACGGTTTTTTGTGGAACAACCCCTCGCCCGGAAGGGTGGAGTTCGGACTTAATCACACGGTATGGACCGCAGACAGCTGCTATCAGGCGGACTACCTTGTGTTTGTCGGGAAAACCCCTGCCGAGGTGCTGAACCGCTATGCAAGGCTCACCGGCTTTGCACCGAAAATGCCCGATTGGGCGGCGGGCTTCTGGCAGAGCAGGTGCCGTTACGAGTCCCAAGAGGAGTTTATGGAAGCCGCTCGTGAATACCACAGCCGAGGCATACCTGTTGATGCGATAGTTATCGACTTCTTCCACTGGACAGAGCAGGGCAACTGCGATTTCGATCCGAAATACTGGCCCGACCCGAAAGGGATGGTCAATGAGCTAAAAGAGCTTGGTATGCGCCCTGTTGTCTCATACTGGCCTACGATAAACCCGAAAAGCCGTAACTGGCAGGAGATGGACGATAGAAAGCTGGTCATTCGGACCGAAAACGGGCAGTATGGCACCTTTGAATTCTGGGGTCAGCAGACCTATGTGGATATGATCAATCCCGAGGCAAGGAGCTTTGTATGGGAGCAGATAAAGAAAACCTACATAGAGTACGGTATCAGGACCTTCTGGCTGGACGAAGCGGAGCCGGAGGTGCACCCCCAGCAGTTCAGCAACCTCAAAACGTATGCGGGGAACATGGCGCAGACCGCTCTGATGTATCCTTATTACTACGCAAAGTGTTTTCATGACGGTCTTAAATCTGAGGGCGAAGAGGAGGTCGTGCTGCTGACCCGTGCGGCGTATCCGGGCAGTCAGAAATTCGGCGCATTGGTCTGGAACGGAGATATCGGCTCTGATTTCCGTGCACTTAAAGAGAGCATCGTGTCGGGACTGTCCATGGCAATGTGCGGGATACCGTGGTGGAACTCGGATATAGGGGGCTTTTTCAATGGTGATACCGAGAGCGACTATTTTCGTGAGCTTATAGTCAGATGGTTCCAATTCGGGCTTTTCAGCCCTGTCATGAGACTTCACGGAACGAGAAACAAGCAGTCCTACTGCGTTGACAGAAACCCCGGAATAATCTGTCCCGGCGGTGGGTACAACGAGATATGGCACTTCGGCGAGGAAAACTATACGATAATCAAAGACCTGATACTTTTAAGGCAACGGCTGAAGCCGTATATTCTCAAATGTGCGGAGAAAACCTCTGAAACAGGCGAACCGATAATGCGCCCTATGTTCTTTGATTTTCCCGAGGACGAAAACTGCTATAAGCTGAATGATCAGTATATGTTCGGTCCGGACATTCTCTTTGCACCGATAGTCGAGCAGGGACAGACCCAACGCAGCGTCTATCTGCCCGAAGGAAGGTGGATCAGGACCTCTGACAAGAGCGTAAGGGTCGGAGGTGGATTTGTGACCGAAAAAGCGGAGATAAGGGAGTTTATAGCTTTTGTGAAAGAGGGCGCAGAGGTTGCAGAGGTGTTTTGATAAGAAAAGTGAATCCTACGCCGGAAATATGATATCTGCGTGAATAGTATATTCAGCGAAACTATTGAAATCTGAAATCTTTAGTTTTGAAAAATTCTTTGAGAGTGCCATATTCGATATTTGTTAGCTTTAAGGCTATTATGCGAAGAATGTCGAAAAAATCTTTTTCGTCACATTAACACACCTAAATTCGACAAGTTTCGACAAAAAGAAACTTGTCGTTTTTTCTTTAAGTTGCAATGTCAGCATCTAAACGCCCTTTGAGTTTATGTAATAGATATTTCAATGACAAAATATGATATGATAGCGACATAAGATCATCTATTGACAAATAGTTTGCAGCGTGCTATAATCCCATGTGGGATTATAGCACGCTATTCTGATACCGATGAGTAATAATATATAAATCAGAGGGAAGGAACAAAATGGATCAGCAAACAAAAGAACTGTGGGCGCAGATCAATCATGCGATCATCAAATTTCGCGGCATATATGCAGCATGGTCAAAAAAGCATGAGATCAGCTACAACGAGATGCTTGTTTTTTATACGATGCGTGATAATGGTTTCTGTACACAAAAGCAAATTTGCGACAGCTATCTTTTGCCGAGGCAGACCATGAATCATGTGTTCGCCAAGCTGTGCACAGACAGTATCATCAAGGTATCCGCTGAGTACAGCGCCGGTCGGGAAAAAGCATTTGTACTCACAGACAGAGGTCGGGCTTATGCCGAACCGCTTATAGCGTCTCTCAATCACATTGAAGAAAAGGCGATCGAGCTGATGGGCGCAAAACGGATCCGGGCTATGACGGAGCTTGTGCAGGAATTTGACCTTGCATTGAATACCGCATTGGAAGAAAATGATTAAATATGAAAGGGATATCGGAAAGAGGTCTGCAATCTACGGAAATGGGTGGATTTCAGATCTTTGCGCCGATTGATCGGGGACATGGGGATCCCGTCATAATCATAAAATTTTAGTGAGCAAAGGACAATACAGGTATGGACACCTCGCAGCTTTTCGGTTCGGAAAAGATAAGCAAGATATTGCTGCGGCTTGCGCCGCCGGTCATGCTGGCGCAGCTTATTCAAGCCCTTTATAACATCATCGACAGCTTGTTTGTCGGACGGTACTCGGATTCGGGATTGACGGCTCTGTCGATCGTGTATCCTGTACAGCTTTTGATGATCGCTCTGGCAGTGGGAACAGGAGTTGGCATCAACACGGTCATGGCGGCAAAGCTGGGTTCCGACAGCAAAAAGGAAGCAGAGGAATATGCGGGAATGGGAACGCCTTTGGCCGCCTTGCTGTGGTGTCTGTTCGCATTGGTCTGTTGGACGATCATGCCTGCTTATGCAGGAATGTCTACCGATTCACCGGAGGTCATTGCCGATGTGATCACATATGGTCGGATCGTGAGCGTTTTCAGCTTCGGGCTGTTTTTGGAGAGTGTCTGGACAAAAATCCTACAAGCTCGGGGCGATATGAAAACTCCGATGGCGGCGCAGATCATAGGAGCGGTCACAAACATAATCTTAGACCCGCTGCTTATTTTCGGAATGTTCGGGCTGCCAGAGATGGGTATTGCCGGCGCTGCTGCCGCTACCGCAGCGGGTCAGATCGCTGCAGCGCTTGTCGTGATGAAAAAAGGGTTCAGAAAGCCCTCTGCGTTTCGTGAGTTCCCTCGCCGGATAGGTAAGATATTCCGCCTCGGTCTTCCTAACATTTTGATGCAGTCCGCATA
>JAFLUH010000116.1:2878-4432 GCA_022508895.1 Oscillospiraceae bacterium | reverse complement strand
TCACGGACAGCACGTTTAAAAAATATCTTCTGCATTACAAGTCCTCCAGTTCTGCCGCAGGGACTCTTGTTTCGTTTTCGTATTCTTTATGTATCTGACCGTCCTTGATTATAATGACCTTATGCACCATATTTTTTATTGAATTATTATGGGTGACAAGAAGCATTGTTGTATTGTATTTCCGGTTTATTTCCTCTAAAAGGATCAGAATATCCCGTGAGGTTTTTGAATCCAGTGCGCCTGTTGGTTCGTCAAGAAGCAGGAGCTTTGGATTTTTTATAAGCGCTCTTGCAATGGCACATCTCTGCTGCTGTCCGCCGGAAAGCTGGGAGGGAAATTTCTTTCTATGTTCGGTAAGTCCTAATGTTTCAAGCAATTCCTCTATATCAAGAGGAGAGTCTGAAAGATATTCGCAGACCTGAATATTTTCCTCCACCGTAAGATTGGGGACGAGGTTATAGAACTGAAAAATAAATCCCAGATTGTCCCGACGGTAATCGGAAAGCGCCGCAGATTTAAGCCCCACGATCTCCTTTCCGTCCACCTTGATAGAACCGCTGTCGGCTGTGTCAAGTCCCCCTATGCAGTTCAGAAGTGTGGATTTTCCCGAACCGCTGGTGCCCTGAATAACGCACATCTGCCCCTTTTCAAGACCTGTGCTTATTCCTTTCAGGACTTGTACATAGCTTCCCCCTTCGCCGTAGCTTTTTTTGATCTTGTTTACTTCAAGATACATAAATTTTACCCCCTTCTGAGTCTTATTTTCATTAACATAACAATGTTATGTTAATGTTATTTAAATTGCCATACATGAAGTACGGCAATCAAATTTCGTTATCGGGCATAAGCACTAAATTCATACTGCCACCCACGATGAAATCCAATATCCTGCTCATCTGAGCCACAGCCTTTTTCTCGTTATTCTCATGAGTGAGCAGATGTATAAAAGCGTCAATAGTTACATGAGTAAGCCAGTGTGTCATATATTTATTGACTGTCTGTCCAGGATAATGCTTTGCCATTTTTTCTGCCATTGCAATAAAGTTCAGCTCTGTCAAATCAATTATCCTGTCAACGGTATTTTCAAATCGTGTTCCCTGAGATTTTGTCAGCAGCAGGATAAAGGCGTCATAGTTTTCATAAAGCTGATGGATAAGCTGTTCAGTAAATTCATCGTGGCTTCCCGAAAGATCATATTTCTCCTCTGCGCTGAAGCTTATATCAAAAAAGCTTTCATGCTCTGCAAAATGAGTTTGCAGTATCATTGTCATATCCGCAATGGGTTTCTCCACGATAGCAGCAAAAAGATCCTCCTTGTCCTCGAAGAAAAAATACAGCGCACCTGTAGTCACACCTGCATTTGCACAGATAGTACGCAGTGAAGCTTTATTGTAACCCTTTTCTGAAAATTCCCTCGCTGCACTTTCAATAAGACGCTCCTTGGTTTCTCTGTCTGACATTCATACCACCTCATTTAGATAACAATGTTATGTTATCATATTTTCGTCTGAATGTCAAGCCCAAGAATATATTTCTCCAATTTGTACAAATATC
>JAFLUH010000116.1:0-2778 GCA_022508895.1 Oscillospiraceae bacterium | reverse complement strand
GCACATATCCTTGTATTGACGGGTCATACATTCATTTCCGCCTACGATTACTACACTCATATTGACCTCCTTTAGTAAGCATACACTAACTCCTGTGTAAAAAAATTAAGCTGACGCCTATTTATTATTATTGCTTTCGTCTTTGCAATTTTTGACTCCAAAGCAAAAATACAAAATATGAAATACCCAAATTCCCGCAAGAACCATACGCCCCACCGGAACCTGATTCATCATTACAAATCCGATGGACATAAGCACTGTCACGGTTATCATAATGCGAATTTTAGTTTTCCATGTCATACCCTGTCCGTTTACGAAGCTTTCCAGATTATCCTTATACAGTCTTGTACCTTTAAACCACTTGTCAAGACGTTCAGAACTGCGGCAAAAGCATACACTTGCCAGCAGTAAAAATGGAAATGCAGGCATTAGCGGAAGAACCGCACCTATCGCACCCAAAGCTACCCCTATACAACCGACTACTATGTAAATTATTTTCTTGAAATTCATTTTTCCGATCTCCCCTCTGCGTTTTTCACGCTTAGTTTCTATAATGTGCCGAATTGCGGTCACAGGGTAATAAAATATCATTCTCGGACCCGAATATCTCATTACCGCACGAATTTTATCCCTCATGTCGGCTTTATAGCAATGCACCTTACAGTTTGAACAAAAGGTCTTGGTCTCCATAAAAGGGCATTTATCCGAACGCTCTCTTGCATATTCGTCAAGCTGGCGGCATTCGTCACATAGCGTTCTTCCCCCATGCTTACCACGGCAATATATCCGGATCATTTGTGATACGGTTTCCTTTTCCCGCTCTCTTTTTTCATTTATATTCATGATCTCCTCCCGTTCTGGACAGAATAAATCCTGTCGCATATCCTCATTGCAGACTCACGGTGTGATACCAGCACTACGGTCTTGTTATCCGCATTTTTATAAAGTGACCCAAGTATGATCGCTTCATTCAGGCTGTCAAGATTGCTTGTAGGTTCGTCCAGCAGCATGAGGTCTGCACTGTGCAAAAATGCTCTTGCAAGTCCGATACGCTGCCGTTCTCCCCCGGAAAGTGTCTCGCCCAACTCGCCTACCTGAGTATCATAGCCATTCGGCAGTGACATGATAAAATCGTGTACAGACGCTTTTTTGCAGGCGGCTTCTATCTCGCTGCGGCTGGCGTCAAGCTTTGCAATGCGGATATTGTTCTCAATAGTATCGTGAAAAAGCTGAGTGTCCTGAGTAACAAAGCTTTCTATATCCCTGAGGTCAGAGGTATTTATCCTCTCGATATTTTCGCCGGATATTTTTATCTCTCCGCTGCCTACGCTCCAGAAACGCATCAGAAGCTTCAGAAGCGTTGATTTTCCCGAACCGCTTTTTCCAATGATACCGGTTATTTTTCCCTGCTCGATCTCAAGGCTAAGACCGTCCAGTATCTTTTCTCCGCCGTATGAAAATTCTATGTTGTCAGCCAAAGCACCTGTAAATTCTGTGCTTATTCCATCGGTGATCTCCTCGGTAACAGGGCTTTCCTCCAGTATATCAAGAACTCTGTTGCCCGATGCAAGAGTTCCCTGCAATGTTGTACCAAGATTTGCAAGAGCCACCACCGGTCCGAAGGAGGACATCATCGCTATAAGCGGAATTACTACCCCATCAAATCCCACTGCGCCGTTTTTGTATAATACTGTGGAAGCTGCAAGCATTATCATATCAAAAATAAGTATGGCGCACTCCGTAATGGCAGAATTGAAGCCGATATTACGGCTCATTTTTTCCTGTCTTGCCGACAGTGAATCGGTGTGCATATCAAGCTTTGCAAGCCTGTCTTTTCCTGAACCGTACTGTATTATCTCATCAAGACCCCGCAGACTGTCAAGCACAAAAGCGCTAAGCTCCCCGGAAAGAGTTCTGACTTCGTTTCCCAGATCTCCGCTTTTTTTGCTTATGGCTATGGGAACGGCAATTCCCACACAAGCATATGCGGCAGCGGCGATAATTCCCAGAACCGCACTGTACGAACCAATGAACAGTGACATTATTACCGACATTATCACTGCGATACATATAGGCGAAATGGTATGAGCGTAAAAGACTTCAAGCAGTTCGATGTCCGATGTGATAACGGAAATAAGGTCGCCCTTGTCACGTCCCTCCAATTTTGCAGGACAAAGTCTGCGAAGAGCTTTAAAGACCTTATCCCGAATGATAGCCAGAAGCCGGAAAGCAATAAAATGGTTGCAAGACTGCTCCCCATAACGAAGCACAGCCCTCAGAGCGGCAAATACCAGCACGCAGACAAATATGCTTTTCATTCCTATGGGCGTGTCATGATCAAGCACGTTCAGCAGCGCATATCCGCCGAAAATCGTAATAAATTCGGAGCAAATAAATCCCAGCACACCCATTGTCACGGCAGCGGTCATAATGCCGATAAGCGGCTTTACAAGTCCGATAAGGCTCAGCATTATCTTTATATTTCCACGCTTTTTCATTGGCTGCACCTCCCTATGCTTTCGAGCTGTTTCTGAGTTTCCCAAAGCTTGCAATATACACCCTTTTTCCCAAGCAGCTCGGCGTGAGTACCCTGCTCCGTTACATTTCCGCTTTCAAGAACATAGAGCATATCCGCTTCCGCAGAATTTGCAAGCCTGTGGGATATAAGAATTACGGTTTTATGTTCCGACAATCTGTATATTTCCTCCATAATAAAATTTTCACTTTCGGAATCTATGTTGCTTGTTGCTTCGTCAAAAATGTATATGGGTGTATCGT
>JAFLUH010000115.1 GCA_022508895.1 Oscillospiraceae bacterium | reverse complement strand
AGATAAGCGGCGAGATAGCGGAGCTGCTGTCAGATGCGGGGTATAACGCCTGCAATCTGACGGGGGGTTACCGTGAATATTTAAGGCAGCAGATGTTAGAACAGGAATAAAGAAAGGAAACAGACAATGGAAGATAAACTGATAATAGGCGGTCACCGGTTCAACTCACGCTTTATCCTGGGTTCGGGCAAGTACTCCCTGAACCTGATAGAAGCCGCCGTCCGTGACGCAGGGGCGGAGATAATCACCCTTGCGGTGCGCCGTGCCAACACAAAGGAGCAGGAAAACATACTTGATTTTATCCCGAAAGGCGTTACCCTGCTGCCCAACACCAGCGGCGCAAGGAACGCCGAGGAAGCGGTGCGCATAGCAAGGCTTGCCCGTGAATTAGGCTGCGGCGATTTCGTAAAGATAGAGATAATGCGGGACAGCAAGTATCTGCTGCCCGACAACGGCGAGACGGTGAGAGCCACCGAGATACTTGCAAAAGAGGGCTTTGTGGTAATGCCCTATATGTACCCCGACCTGTATGCCGCCCGTGACCTTGTGAACGCAGGTGCGGCGGCGGTGATGCCCTTGGCTGCTCCCATCGGCTCCAACAAGGGGCTTGCCACCCGTGACTTTATACAGATACTTATTGACGAAATAGACCTGCCCATAATCGTTGACGCAGGAATAGGAAGACCCTCACAGGCGTGCGAAGCGATGGAGATGGGCGCAGCGGCTATCATGGCGAACACCGCTCTTGCTACTGCGGGCGATCTTACCATGATGGCGGGAGCGTTCAGACAGGCGATTGAGGCAGGACGCAAGGCGTATCTTGCAGGGCTTGGCAGAGTGCTGACCCGAGGCGCCTCCGCCTCCGACCCGCTGACGGGATTTTTGCAGGATTAAGGGGTAATGATGGAAAACCGATTTTTCGTTGATTCAAAGCACCTGTCGGCAGAGGCGCTGGAGAAGAAGCACCGCCTTGAGACCGACCCCTCCTGCCGCAGAGATCACATGGAATATTTCCCCGAAATGGAGCGGATACAGTCGGACGTCTGCGAAAGCGTTATGGCGCAGATGAAGCGCTATGATTATTCACGGTATACCGCCGCTGACGTGAAGGCGGCATTAGAGCACGACAACTGTACCATAGAGGACTTCAAAGCGTTATTGTCCCCTGCCGCCGAGCCTTTTTTAGAGCAGCTGGCGCAGCGTGCAAGGCTTGAAACAAGCAGGCACTTCGGCAACACCGTCTACCTGTTCACCCCTCTCTACATCGCCAACTACTGCGAGAATTACTGCGTTTACTGCGGCTTCAACTGCTACAACGACATAAAGCGCATGAAGCTCACGCCCGAACAGATAGAGCATGAGATGAAGATAATCGCAGACAGCGGCATGGAGGAGATACTCATACTGACAGGCGAGAGCCGAGCGCAGAGCGACGTGAAATATATCGGCGAAGCGTGTAAGCTGGCAAGCAGGTATTTTCGTATGGTGGGGCTGGAGATATACCCCGTCAACACCGACGAATACCGCTATCTCCACGAATGCGGGGCGGACTACGTCACCGTATTTCAGGAGACCTACGATATTGAAAGATACGAGCAATTGCACCTGCTTGGACACAAGCGTGTCTGGGGCTACCGCTTCGACGCCCAGGAAAGGGCGCTGATGGGCGGCATGAGGGGAGTTGCGTTTTCGGCGCTGTTAGGGCTTGCGGACTTCCGCAAAGACGCACTGGCGACCGCTCTCCACGTTTACTATCTCCAAAGAAAATACCCACACGCCGAAATGTCTTTGTCCTGTCCAAGGCTCAGACCGATAATCAACAACGATAAGATAAACCCCCTTGACGTTCACGAAAAGCAGCTTTGCCAGATGATATGCGCCTACCGCATTTTCCTGCCCTATGTGGGCATCACCGTTTCTTCCCGTGAGAGCGCAGCCTTCCGCAACGGCATAGTGAAGATAGCCGCCACCAAGATATCCGCAGGAGTGTCCACGGGGATAGGCGACCACGAGAGCAAGTACAGCGGCAGGGAGCAGGAATCGGCGCAGGGCGACGAGCAGTTCGAGATAGCCGACAGCCGCAGCCTTGACAAGATGTACCGGGATATTGCGGAGGAGGGACTTCAGCCTGTGCTGAACGATTATTTGTATGTGTGATGTATGCAGGGTTTTGTGCATTACCAACCGCCTGCTTTGCAAAGAGGATTTTCTTAGCAGGATAGAAATGCTTGCAGAAGCACGACCAAAGGGAATAATTTTAAGGGAAAAGGACTTGTCTGCAAGCGAGTATAAAGCCCTTGCAAAAGCGGTTTTGGAGATATGCAGCAGGTATGATGTCATCTGCATTCTGCACAGCTTTGCGGATATTGCGATCCAGCTTGGAGCGGCGGCATTGCACCTGCCTCTGCCGGTGCTGCGTGAGCTGCCGCCGAATAAAAGGAGCAGCTTCACCACGCTGGGCGCCTCCTGCCACTCCATAGAAGAAGCAAAGGAAGCCGAAGCCCTTGGCTGCACCTATATCACCGCAGGTCATGTGTTCGACACCGACTGCAAAAAGGGGCTGGCGGGGCGTGGCTTGGAGTTCCTGAAACAAGTGTGCGAAAGCGTGACAGTGCCTGTTTATGGGATAGGCGGTATCAGCGGGGAAAATGCGGCGCAGGTGATAAAAGCAGGCGCAAAGGGCGTTTGCGTAATGAGCGGGGCAATGCTTTGCGGCGACCCGCAGGAGTATCTGGCAAAATTGAGGGAGATATAGATGAAATTCAGTGAGGATATGCTCACGCTTTACGCAGTCACCGACCGACATTGGACAGGGCGGCTCACGCTGTATGAGCAGGTGGAGCTGGCTTTGCAGGGCGGAGCTACGATGGTGCAATTGCGGGAAAAGGATTTGAGCGAGGACGGGATAATCGCACAGGCAAGGGAGCTGAAAGAGCTTTGTCACCGTTACGGCGTTCCGCTGATAATCAACGACAACGCCGACATTGCGCTGAAGGTGGGCGCAGACGGCGTACACGTTGGTATCGAGGACTCGCCTGTTGCAGAGATACGCAAAAAAACGGGCGGCGGCTTCATTATCGGCGCAACCGCCAAGACGGTTGAACAGGCGCAGGCGGCAGAAGCGGCGGGAGCGGATTATTTGGGAGTAGGCGCAGTGTTCCCCTCCCCCACAAAGCAGAACGCCATACGCATTACAACAGAGCAGCTCAAAACGATTTGCGAAAGCGTAAGTATCCCCGCCGTGGCAATAGGCGGGATAAGCCTGAAGAATATGGACGAGCTTGCAGGCGGCGGCATGAAAGGCTTTGCCGTAGTCTCGGCGATATTCGGGGCGGAGGATATCAGGACCGCCGCAGAAAAACTGAAAGAAAAAGCACGGGAGCTTTGCAGATAAATGAAAACAGCACTAACCATCGCAGGCAGCGACAGCAGCGGCGGCGCAGGGATACAGGCGGACATCAAGACCATGACCGTCAACGGCGTGTACGCAATGAGCGCAGTGACGGCGCTGACGGCACAGAACACCACGGGAGTGACGGGCATTTTCGAGGTAACGCCCGAATTTCTCGGACAGCAGATAGACGCAGTATTTACCGATATTCCCCCTGACGCAGTTAAGATAGGAATGGTAAGCTCAGGCGGGCTGATACACGTTATAGCGGAAAAGCTGAAGGAATACGGCGCAAAAAATATCGTTGCTGACCCTGTGATGGTGTCCACCGCAGGGTCACGGCTGATGAAGGAGGAGGCGCTGCAAACGCTTGAAGCTGAGCTGATACCCCTTGCCACGGTGATAACGCCGAATATCCCCGAAGCCGAGATACTGTCGGGAATGAAAATACAAAACGCAGAGGGCATGACTGCTGCCGCAAAGCAGATAGGCGATAAATTCGGCTGCGCAGTGCTGCTGAAAGGCGGGCACAGCGTAAGCGACGCAGACGACCTGCTGTACAATAACGGCAGCTTCAAATGGTTCAGAGGCAGGCGCATAGACAACCCCAACACCCACGGCACGGGCTGCACGCTGTCCAGCGCCATCGCCGCAAATCTTGCAAAAGGTCACGACCTTGAAACGGCGGTGGAGCGGGCAAAGGAGTACATTTCAGGCGCACTCGGCGCAATGCTGGATTTGGGCAGGGGAAGCGGACCCATGAACCATGCGTTTGATTTACACAGCAGTTTTGAATAAAGAAAGGAAGCAACGCAATGAGAAACTACAGGACCCAGATGGAAGCGGCAAAAAAGGGAATTATCACCCCCGAGATGGAGGTGGTGGCAAAGAAGGAGCATATTGACGCAGAGCAGCTCCGTGAGCGGGTTGCAAGGGGCGTTGTGGCGATACCCTGCAACGTGAACCACAAGTCCATTTCCGCCGAAGGTATAGGCATGGGGCTCCGCACCAAGATAAACGTCAACCTCGGCATTTCAGGAGACTGCAAAAACTACGACATGGAAATGCAGAAGGTGGACATGGCGCTGAAATACG
>JAFLUH010000114.1 GCA_022508895.1 Oscillospiraceae bacterium | reverse complement strand
TTTTTTCATCAAAAGTTAGCATTGAGTTAGGGGACAACCCCTAAAACCCTGACTATATTTTTTGAAAGAAAAAATGAAAAAATTGCACTGAAAATTTTCAGTGCGGAAATTTTTTCTTAGGGTACAGCCCCTAAAACCCGTTTGATTTCTTTTTAGATATTCCGTAAAAATTACACGGCTGAAAAGAACAATCCGTGACGGTCGTGACGATGGTGACGGTGTTTTTGACAACGGGTGCGGTATGTAAAACATCGTCACGACCGTCACGCATCGTCACGCTTGCGCTGTAAAACCACGCTCCGTCCATTGTGAGTACGCATACTTTTATAGGCTATTCCGTATTCATCAAGCAAACGCCCTGCCGTAACATTCAGTTTCGTAGTCAAAACGTTAGGTTTCATATCCACGCCGAGCAGCTCAACTAATTTGGTAGCCGTTCCCGACCATTCAGGTCTTTCTTCTGTCATAAATTTTGCAACCGTTTCAAGAACAGGATCGGGCGGTGATTTCCAAAGCTCAGTTTCGGCAGCTTCAAAATCCCATGAAAGACTTGCCTCATTCCTTACAAGAGTTATCAGCTGGTCTTGCTGATCACGTCCCGAAATTTCGAGAAATGCTTTGTTCGATGTACGCTTTTCTTTGTACATAATAAATGCGCCGTCCGCCGCTCCAAGCAAACCGTTTGTCCCCGAAATCATATTAAAAGTATCATCAGACTTTTGCTTGCGGGTGTGATGAACAAGCAGCAGACAAATTTTGTGTGTATCTGCAAACTGCTTTAGCTGTGTCATAATATCGTAATCGGTACCATAGCTATAACTTTCACTGCCAATTTCACGCACTTTTTGGAGCGTATCAATTATAATAAGATTTGTGTCAGGGTGTTCGCTTACAAATCCTTGCAGCTGCTCATTCAGACCTTTTCCCAGTTGGCGAGACGAAACTGAAAAATGCAAATCAGGCGCACAATCCGTTCCGAACATTCGATATAACCGTTCTTGCAGACGGTGGTAATTATCTTCCAAAGCAAGATAAAGCACCGAGCCTTTCCGCACAGGATACTCCCACAAGGGAGTTCCTGTACTGACATAATACGCAAGCTGTAACATAAAAAAGCTCTTACCCACCTTCGGCGCACCCACAAACAAATATGTGCCTACATAAAGCAATCCCTCGATAACAGGCGGCTTGCTGTCATAGATATTTTCGTACAGCTCAGGCATTGAGATTGTCGGAAGGTAGGACGGGTCAAGCGTTTGCCTTATCATTTTTCTGTAAATGTCGTAATCGCTGTTGCAATTTTCGAGCGAAGGTGTTATAATATTATTGTTATTGGAGGGCTGCCCTTCGCTTGTTGGCGCAAGCGTGTTCAGGGCGGTCTTTTCTTTTTCAGTCATTGTTGCCTCCTTTAATTCCGTAAAGCGTTTTGCTTATAAGCTGAATTGTTTCGAGCAAGTCATCTGACGTCTCTTTTGTTTTCAGCTCTGCGAGTACATTTTCAAGCTGTGTTTTCAGAGCTTTGTAAACTCTCGGATTAGGCTGAACTACAATCTCTCTATTTAACAATTTTGAGATTATGTAATCCTGCCTTGTATATCCTGAAAGAGCAACCGCCTTACGCAGCAGCTCATTTTCTTCGGGTGACATTCGGAATGAGACCATCTTATTGCGAAGTCTGCCGTTGCGGTCAAGATTTTTATTGGACATCTTCGCTCTCCTTTCTTATCTCATCGAGCTTTTCCGCCATTTCGGTTTGTCGGCTGGGGAAAAGGTGAGCATAGGTCAGTGTAATTTCGGCTGTTTCGTGTCCAAGACGTTCCCCGATAGCGAGAGCCGAAAATCCCATATCAATAAGGAGCGAAACATGAGAATGCCGCAGGTCGTGAACACGTATCTTTTTGACACCTGCCTGCTCCGCTCCGCTTTTAAGCTGCTTGTTAAGCGAGCTTTTGGATAGTGCGGCAAAAATCCTGTCATTTTCCTCGGATTTGTAAAGCATTTTGAGATAATCGGATATTTCATCACATACAAAATCGGGAACGGTGATAACTCGGTTGCTTTTTCTTGTCTTGGGGCAGGTGATAACGTCCCGTCCTTTCAGCCGCTGATACGATTCATCAATGCGGAGCGTTTTCTTTTCCGAATCGAAGTCGGAGGGCGTAAGGGCGAGCAGCTCGCCCTCACGTATTCCGCACCAATAGAGAATTTCAAAAGCATAGTAATATATCGGCTTGTCCATCATCACCTCGGCGAATTTCAGGTACTCGTCCTTTGTCCAGAACTTCATTTCAGCGTGTCTGCTTGTTCCCATATTTCCTGCAACAAAAGCAGGATTTGTTTTCAAGCCGTAGAAACGGATAGCGTGATTGAAAATCGAGGAAAGCTTATTATGTATAGTTTTTAGATAGGTAGGTGAATATTTTTCACCGTCCTTGACTTGCCGCTTGAGCATTTCGTTCTGCCAGTCTATTACGTTTTTTGCAGTGATGTCACACACTCTGAATTTGCCGAAATACGGTATTAAATGCTTTCCGATGATATTTTCTTTTGTTATCCACGAATTTTCTTTTAGCTTTGGGGAAATATCCTGCTTGTACAAATCAACAAAGCTCTCGAAGGTCATTTCGGGATTAGCGCTGTCTTGCAGTTGAAATTCACGCTCCCACTCCAATGCGTCCCTTTTGGTTTCAAAGCCACGCTTTATTTTCTTTTTGCGCTTGCCTGTCCAATCGCCGTACCAGCAGGACACATACCACTTCCCCGTTTTCTCGTCCCTATACGCAGGCATATTCATCACCTCTCATTCCGTAAAACTTATCCTCGAAGTAACGCCTGCTGACTTTACCTGCAACAGTGATGAATCCTTTTTCTTTCAGTTATTCGTTCATCTGCTTTATCAGCTTGTAGGCGTAAGGCTTGGAAACACCGAGGATTTTAGAAACTTCCTCTGCTGAAATAAAAATTTTTTCTTTCATTTTACAACTCCTCCTTGACATTGTAATTGAACTGTGGTATAATTCTTATAAAGAAAATGCAATACATATTCTTTATATCTCTATTATAATGCACTATGGTGCATTTGTCAAGATTTATTTGTGGTATATAGTGCATTATTTTAAATTTTGTCACTTATATACGAAGTCAAGGAGTAAATTTTATGTTTTATGAACAATTTCTAAAAATATGTGACGAGAGAGGGGTCAAGCCTACCCCTGTCCTGAAACAAATCGGGTTGAGCACCGGTAACTTGAAGAAGTGGGAAAGCGGCTCTACGGTGAGCGCAGATACGCTTGAAAAGCTCGCTGTGTATTTCGGAGTGCCTGTGGACTATTTCTTTCAGAGTGATGACAGCTATTCCGACATGGGAATCAGCGACAACGCCAACGCAGTATCTAAGGTATATTATATAATGAAATCCCACCCTGAAATAATTTGCAGTATCCTGAACGGCAGCACGTTGAGTACCACCGAATTATACAGGATAGCAAATTATATGGGGTGCAAAGTCGCATACCTTAATCCCGATATAAGCGAAAGTACGCTCAGCGGTGAGCCTGATACAGCACAAACCGAGAGTTATCTCACCGAAAACGAACAAATTCTTGATATTCTCGGAAGAGCCGCCGCAAACAAGACTTACCGCTGTATGCAGGTTCAAATCTCACGAATTGTAGTTTCCAACCTTGAAAAACTGGGCATTGGCTTAAAAGACATATTGGAGCTTAACCTTGCTGAAAAGAAAATATGCGACCTATTTGACCGCTCTAAGGAGCCTGCCAAGATCGCACCGTTTAACTGCTCGGATATTTTCAGAATTGCTAATGGGTTTAGGACGAGTTTGACTTATTTGTTTACGGGAAGAGAATAAAAACCACAATGATAGTTGATTGTGAGGCAGTTAAAATGAATACAATTTTAATTCAAGATACCCTTTTTTGCTTACAGCAAATTAATTCACGTGTTCCAAGTAATTTTGTATTGTTTAATTATGGAGACGCTAATTTGATTAAAGAAAAAATCGAATTGGTTTCTAAAGATATTGAAAAAGAATTCCCATATTTCAATAAACGGCTTAACTCTTTATTGGACACTCTGTTTATTGTAAATAACCTTGATGGTAGCTTGGGTATGAACACATATATTTTTGGACAAATATATGAAATATTGATTTATCTTGTTCATGCTCATTATTTGGATCAATGGAGCTTAATACACCCAAGAATTTCTAAAGTCTCAAAAGCTCTGTATTTAGACGGTCATTACGCTAATGCTGCGGTAGACGCATTTATTGAGATTAACGAAAGAGTTAAAGGATTGTTTCAAATTCTCCGACCAAACGATAAAGTTCCAGATGGAGATACTGCTATGACAACCGTGTTTTCGCCCAATGCCCCACTTGTCAAGTTTGGTGACAACTCTTCTGAATCAGGAAAGAATATTCAAAAGGGATTTATGCAGATGCTGTCAGGCGCTATGTCTGCCCTAAGAAATCCCAAAGCCCATGCCAATATAACCATATCAGCTGATGACGCTATGAGACGATTGATGTTAGCAAGTATGCTTATGTTCAAAATTG
>JAFLUH010000113.1 GCA_022508895.1 Oscillospiraceae bacterium | reverse complement strand
AAGGTAAAGAATTGGAAATTGCCAAATTCAGCGAAGGAATGAAAAGCGATACAGCAACGGAGATCACGATACGCAATCTCTCCTTTTCAGATGTCACGCTTACTGATCGCAAGGTAATGCTTATGGATCTGTCCTATGTAGAAGATAGTTTGGCGGCTTTTGATCCCTCCTTGCGCTTGCTGGGAACAATGGGCATTGATATAATCCGTAATTTCTCTGTAATGCTGGATTATGGGGAGAGCAAGATAACGCTGAATCCATTGAGCGTATTCAATAAATATACCTGTGTTCCATTGCAGATGGAAGCCCTGCCCGTGGTCGAGATCGAGATTGACGGCGAACAATATAGATTTGTATTGGATACAGGTGCAAACACCTGCCTGCTGGGGGCAGCGCTGCAAGGTCGGGTGCCTGTACAGGCAGTGGAAGGTACGCCAAACATTTTTAATATTTCATCAGTATCTTTGCAAAAACGTCAATATAGAGATATAGCATCTGTATTTGCAGACATTTCCGCAATTCAGAGCAAGGTTTCTGTGGAAGGAGTTATTGGATACCACATTCTCTCAGCTCAACGGTCATATTTTGATTTTTCAAATCAGAAGCTATACTTGGAAGAAGTGTAAAAAACGAATAATATCAAGCCCCGAAGCAGTTATGTCAAACTGCTTCGGGGCTTTACCTTTTTCAATCACTTGTTAATTTAGGAGCAGCACGTGCCCAATACTGCGCTTTTGCGAAGCAAAACGAATTTCCTTAAGGGAAATTCGAGCAGTGTTGGGCGTACTTCTATGGTGGAACACCATAGAAGTACTTTGCATACAATGCTCAGTAAGCGACAATGTTCATCTTTACCTGTCCCTCGCTGTTTATCTCAAGTACGCCGTAGGACAGTGCGCTTTTCCCTCTGGGAGAGCCGAGGCAGCCCGGATTCATCACATAGATGCCGTCTATCTTTTCGGTTTTGTACACATGAGTGTGACCGTAGAGCAGGATATTGCACTCGGCACTTTTGGCTTCATCGATTATCTGGTCAAGACCGCCCGTTACGTTCTGCTCATGACCGTGGGCGCAGAAAATGCGGCATTTGCCCATTTTGAGGAGCTGCTTTGAGGACGCATTGCAAAAGTCGCACTCGCCCTTGACAAATACAAATTCCTTGTCGGGGTTGGCTTTTGCAACGTCGGCAAACTCGTTCACTCCGTCGCCGAGGTGAATGTAGTAGTCGGCGGGGTTTTTGGCTACAACGTCGCTGTATACTTCAAAGTTTTTATGTGTATCGGCTACAACTATTATTTTCATATAAAATGTTTCCTTTTTTACGATAGGTTTGCACACGCTATACGGTGCGCTTTCAACATATATATGTTGTATTATGGCATAAAAAGAGCATGGAGCGAAGCGGAATGCGATTCCGCTATATACATTCATAGGATATTATATCAAATTTTGCACGAAAAGTCAATCCGCAGAATATTTTTTAAATATGGCTCATACATTAAAAGGAGGTTACTTATGAACAGCAGCATGGAGAAAATGATACAGCTTGCAAGCAGTAAGCTGGGAGTGTCGCCCGAAAAGCTGAAAAGCACTCTGGAAAGCGGAAACGTGGAGGATATGCTGGGCAGTATGCGCAGAGAGGACGCTGATAAGCTGAAAAAGCTGATGAAAGACCCGTCTGCCAGAGATAAGCTGCTAAAATCGCCCGAGGCTGCAAAAATAATCAAGAAAATGCAGGAATAGAAAGGAGCATTGTCAATGTCACAGGAGGATTTGCTGGCAAAGCTTTTTGAACAGCTTATGGACTCAGACGGCGACAAAAAAGAGCCGCCTGACGCCGACAGATCCGATGGCAGTGAGCAGGACGATATTTTGGGCGGGATAGATATCGAGGCGATAATGAAGATGGGAGAGCTGATGTCACAGATGAACAGGCAGGACGACAGTACGCGCCTGCTGCTTGCACTGAAGCCCCATCTCAAGCCCGAAAACCGCCAGAAGGTGGACAGCGCCATGAGGCTGATGAAAATTATGAATATCCTTCCGCTGCTGAGAGACAGCGGCATTTTAGATGGACTTTTGTAAACAGGAGGAAATTTTATGGAGTGGACAAAAAGCAATATCAGCGGAGCAGAGCTGGAGCAGAAGCAGCAGGCTTACATAAAGGAAGCCCTTGAAATGGCTAAAAGGTCGAAGGGGCAGGACGATGGGGCGCAGGAAAAGGCTGCGGCTGAACAAAAGGCAGCGGAGAAAAAGGCGGCTGAGGAGAAGGCGGTCGCTGAGAGGAAGGCAGCCGAGGAGAAGGCGAAAGCTGAAAGAAAGGCAGCCGAGGAAAAGGCGAAAGCTGAGAGAAAGGCGGCTGAGGAAAAGGCTGAGGCTGAGAAAAAGGCGGCAGCAGAAAGGGCTGAAGCAGAAAAAGCTGCCGCTCAAAAAGAAGAAGCTGCCGAAGATAAAGCTGAAACAGAGAAAGAGACTGAGGACGAAAATGCAGATGACGAGGTGGAATCGGAGGATCTGATAGACCCGGAGGATTTTGCGGAGCTTATCGGTAATGAGGATACGGATGAGGAATGTGAGGATAAGGATAGTGAGGAGAAAGACGGCGATGGTGAAGACGATGGAGCTGAAGCTGAGGAGCAGAGCGACTGCGACGATAAGGACAGTGAGCTGATAGATACAGAACAGCTTGCTAAGACAAAAAATCCGCCCGATTCTTCACAAAAGGAAAATGCTCCCGCAAATTTCAATCAGTACATAAACAGACACAACAGCAAGGCGCAGTGCAACTGCCCAAACTGCCAGAGAAAAAGGGCGATGATGCAAAAATGACGGAGCTACTGCGGCTTATGCAGGACGGAGATAAGGGGCTGATCGCAGTATTGCTGCTGCTTCTCATGAGAGAAAATGCAGATAAAAAGCTGATACTGGCACTGATTTATATTCTGCTTGTATAGCGATGGGTTTTTCCGGGCAAAATATGGGTGAATAGATAAGCTATTCTAATTTTGTACTATTTTACTGGAGGACTATCATGAGTAACAAAAATCAGCAGAGCAAAAATCAGCAGAGTCAGCAGAACCAGCAGAGCAACCAGCAGAGCAAAAATCAGCAGAATCAGCAGAACAAGAAAAAGCAGAACAGTGAAGGCTAAGTTATGGCACAAAAATCCCTCCCGATTGCGGGAGGGATCTTGTTTTTATGCGGTTCCCTGCTTCTCCTTGTTCGCCTTGATTATCTTCTGGCGGGAGAACTCCTCACGCTCCTTTTCCTCAAGGGCGTTGGTGATGAATTTCACCTGCTCGGTGTAGCGGGGTATCAGGATATTTTTCAGGGCGTTGGCTCGCTTCTGGGTCTTTTTTATGGCGACTGAGAGGCGGTAGATGCTGTTCTCTATCTCTGCAAGGGTTGCCGCCATCTTTTTTGCCTCGTTGAAGCAGATGTAAGCTCGGTCAAACTGGCTATTGGTAAGCTCGGGGCTGTAGACCATTATCTGCGGGGCTTCGTCGATGGTGACGGTGGGAAGCTCTACGCCCATTACGCTGCGGTAGGTGACGTGTACGCCTGTCTCCTCGGGTATCTGTTTGGTGAGTGGGGTGACTACGCCTAACATTATATTTGCCATCTGTAAGGACTGGTAGGCGTCGGAGAATACCTTGTCTATGCTGTCGCGTATCTCCTTCGCTTTGTCGGAAAGGGTGACCATTTCACGGATAAGGATATTGCGCTTTCTGTCCATCAGCTCGTAGCCAAGCTGAGCTTGGCTGAGGGAGCGCTTTGCCGCCATCAGGTTGCCCTTGGTGGGGAATATTTGCTGCTGTGCCATGGGTCACCGCCTTTCCTAACAAGATAACTGATATTCAACAAAGGGACATTCGCTTTCTTCACACTCGACGTACCGTTTTGGTACTCTTTTTCCGCCTATATAGTAATCGCCCTGTTCAACGATCCACTTATTGCTTCCGTCGCCTTTGGGATAGCTTTTTGTATAGAAGGTTGCAGGCTTATCCTTATCATATACAGGCTCAGGGGCATTATCCGGAATAGCCCACTCTCCGTTGGAAAAGTATGCAAATGCAACTTTTTTCCAAGAGCAAAGCAAGCGTAGATCATGCTCTGATATGTCCCACTTCTCGGATGCTTCT
Source organism: Oscillospiraceae bacterium (assembly GCA_022508895.1). Taxonomy (GTDB): domain Bacteria; phylum Bacillota; class Clostridia; order Oscillospirales; family Ruminococcaceae; genus Ruminiclostridium_E. Next base: position 493 of record JAFLUH010000113.1, on the reverse strand, counting down.
TTTAGAGTCATTTCATTACCCCTTTTATTTGTCGGAGCCTTGTTTAAATTTGTCAGCTCTGGAGGGCTTGTAATTTTCGGATATGAGCTTTTCGTTCATTCGGTCAAGCTCGCCAACAGGCAGCATACACAGCAAATCCCACGCCAAATTCAGCGTTTCGTCTATACTGCGGTTTTCCTCGAAGCCCTGATTTAAGAAATGCTCCTCGAAAGCCGTGCCGAAGCGCATATACGCCTTGTCGATGTCGGAAAGCTCGTCTTCGCCGATTACCGAGGCAAGAGAACGTGCGTCCTGCACCTTGGCGTAGGCGGAGAAAAGCTGGTTGGAAACGTCGGGGTGGTCGGGGCGGGTGAAGCCCTCGCCGATACCGTCCTTCATGAGACGGGACAGGGACAGCAATACCGACAAGCCGGGGTAAACACCGGTCTGGTCAAGGTTGCGGTCGAAAACTATCTGACCCTCGGTGATGTACGCGGTAAGGTCGGGGATAGGG
>JAFLUH010000112.1 GCA_022508895.1 Oscillospiraceae bacterium | reverse complement strand
TGGAGGATTTCGATATGTCAAGAGACGATGATCTGAAAATACTGAACTGTATCTATCAAAACAGCAGAATGGCGGCGGACTGTATCGACAAGGTTTGCGTAAAGTGTCCCGACGATAAGCTGCGTGAGTATATACGCAAGCAGAGAGTGCATTACGACAATAGCTGCAATAAGCTGGCAAAGCAGATAAGGGAGCTGGGCACTGAGCCTGAGCAGCCGCCTAAAACAGATCAGTTCATGGCTGATATGGGTATCGATATGAAAACCATGTTCGATGAATCACGCACCAATATCGCCAAAATCATGTACAACGGCACCAATATGGGGATCGTTGATATCGCTGAGACGGTAAATCACGCTACCGAAGCAGATGATAAAATAATTTCGCAGGCAAAGCAGCTTTTGTCGGCGGAGGAAAGGTATGCCGACGGGCTGAAGAGATTCCTGTGAGTGATAAGAAAAAGAAAAAGGATAAGGTGATAGTTCATCATGGGAATGATGGGCATATCGACCAGCAGAAGGATATAGTGCCTAAGTATACGACCTATGTCATCACCGACAATACGACAAATGAAAACGGGTGCGTGATGAATAAGAGCGATGAAGATGCGGCGCTGGCCAAAAAAGAGGTGGACGCAAATAAGAAGTAAACGAAGTGACCGGCGTGTGCCGGTCGCTTTTATTCTTCGGCGGTCATTTTGCGGTCGTTTACTATGTTGTCGAATACCTCAAGCGCCCGACGGTGGTTTTCCGCCATTTCGTCGGTGTAGTTGAGATAGCCGCGGAACTCGTCGTTTCTGATAACTATATACAGATCCTCAGGACAGCTTTCCATATACATTGCGGCTTCCGCAAAGGGACTTCCCTTCACCTGATAGTAATATTTGTCCACGATATACGGACAGTCGGGATAAAGGGCGGATAAGTCCTCAAAGCCGTTTTTTACCTCCTGATCGCCTAAGACGGTGGAAAGCTCCGCCATTTCGCCCATGTATATCTGGGCTACGCCTAAGCCTATTTCGGAGGACAGCTTGGTCTGGTTTGCCATGTAGTAGTTTGAGTCCTGATCGGGGTTCAGGTTCATGTAGTACACATCTGCGTGGATATAGCCGTTTTCGTCGTAATCGATCGTGTACTGCTCAAAGGCGACGGAAATGTCCTCGGTTTTGAAATAAAGAGAGGAGGTCAGTTCTGGGTCTGACGCAAAAACAAGGATACGGATATCGCCCTTTTCCTTGGTTACCGTTGTGTAAATCAGAAAAAATGCGACAGCGGCAAAAAAGGTTATGGCTATCACGTGCCACTTGTAGTGATAAAAAAAGTTGGACAGCTTTTTGCCGAAGCCCTTTACCTCGTAATTGACGTTTTCTTCGTGGGGCAGCTCTTTTATGGTCTCGCTCTCCTCTATAAGCCCTTGCTTGAGCTTGAGAAGCTCACGCTTGTCGTCGTTGTATGACATATCGCAATATCCTTTCGCCAAAAGGAATTTGTTCCGATGGAACGCAGATATAGTATATCACAAAATGGGGGAGTTTGCAAGATGTCGATAATTGACATATCTTCACAATTGTGATACAATAAATCAATGTGAATTTTTCAGGGAGGCTGAATTATGAATAAGCGTTTTCCCCATCTGATAGATCTGGACAACTATCCCGTGTCCAGCTGGAACAGCATTATCAATTTAGCTATGGATATAAAACGCAATCAGCATATTTATGTGGGTGCCTGCAGCGGAAGGATAATGGCTACCCTTTTCTATGAGCCGTCCACAAGGACGCAGATGAGCTTTCAGAGCGCTATGCTGAGATTGGGCGGGGGGATAATCGGGTTCGATAATCCCGCTACCTCATCTGTCGCCAAAGGAGAATCTATAAAGGATACCACCAAGATCGCCAGCGGGTACTCGGATATAATCGTCATGAGGCATTTCCTCGAAGGGTCGGTGAAGGCGGCGGCGCTTACTGCGGACTGCCCTGTGGTAAATGCGGGAGACGGAGGGCATCTGCACCCTACCCAGACGCTGACGGACCTGCTTACGCTGAAGGCGGAGAAGGGGACGCTGAATGGGCTTACCGTAGGGTTCTGCGGCGACCTCAAAAACGGGAGGACTGTCCATTCACTGCTGAAGGCGCTGTCCTGCTACAATAACAATAAGTTTGTGCTGATTTCCACAAATGAGCTGAAGGTGCCTACATATATCAAGGATAGGATATCCGCCAGCGGCAAGGAATATGTGGAGGCAAATTCGCTGGAGGAAGCTATTCCCGAGCTGGACGTGCTGTATATGACACGGATACAGAGGGAAAGGTTCGGGTCGGAGGAGGAGTATGAGAGGCAGAAGAACGTGTTCTGTCTGGACGAGAAGAAGATGAAGGCGGCTAAGAAGGATATGATCGTGCTGCACCCGCTGCCCAGAGTTGACGAGATAACCCTCGAAGTTGACGACGATCCGAGAGCACTGTATTTCAAGCAGGCTAACTATGGAATGTATGTGAGAATGTCGCTTATTCTGTCCATACTGAACGAAGATATAAAGACAAAGCCGCTGCTGGTGGGCAAGGAGGCAGTCGGTATCAGGTGCGGCAATCCCAAGTGCATTACCAATGCGGAAAGTACGCTGAAGGGCAGCTTCAGGCATCATGGAGGGATACTGGAGTGTGAGTTCTGTGATGAGAGGCTGCTGATGGAGTGATTTACCGAAAAATTTAAAGGGCACGGTGTTGATCGTGCCCTTTGTTTATTCAGCCTCTGTCAGGCTCCAATATAGCATAGTTTCCGTCGTCACGGCGGTATACCACGTTCACTTCCCCGCTTTCGGCGTTCTTGAACATAAAGAAGCTGTGGCTCAGCATGTTCATTTGCAGGATAGCTTCCTCGGCGGTCATGGGGCGGAGAGTGAATTTCTTGTGCTTGATTATATCGTAGTGCTGCTGCTCCTCTACCGTTTCATCGTACTGCTCGGTGAAGGCGTTTTCACGGAGGCTCTTTTCTACCTTGGTCTTGTTCTTTCTTATCTGGCGGATTATCTTGTCGATGCAGGCGTCAAGAGCGTCCTCTTTGTCGGCGGCTCTTTGCTCTGCACGGAAAAACATATTGGAATATTTTACGGTAAGCTCGATGGTTATTTCGTCTTTAAAGGCGGACATTATCAGCTTTGCGTCGGCTTCGTCTCCGAAAAATCTGTCCAGCTTGGTGAGCTTCTTCTCGGCGTAGTCGGTGAAGGACTGAGGAACCTGCATTTTCTTGGCTGTGATCTGTAATTTCATTTGTTTTCCTCCTTTAAGATGGACTTTTTGGAAGTATTTGCATACTCCCTTGTGTATATCATAGCATATTTGTCCACAAATTACAAGGGTTTTTGATTAAAATTAACAAAAAATAAAAAGCAGTGTAAAACTGCTTTTCATTTATTTGTTATGTTTTGTAACGTGCGATCAGCCTACGATGAATTCTGCCAGATCGCCCTTGACTGCAGCGTCAGTGTCGGTATGAGCCTTCATTACCAGTTCTTTAGAAAGGTCGATACTGAAGATGCCCATGATGGACTTTGCATCAACTGCATATCTGCCGGAGATGAGATCCACGTCGAAATCATACTTGGATACAGCGTTGACAAACTTCTTTACATCGTCGATGGTGCTGATTTTTACCTTTAATTCAACCATGATAAAAGCCCTCCTTTTTATTGTTCAACAATATAGTAGCAAATTTCCTTTTAAATTGCAAGCGGTTTTTGGAAAATATTTTTGCAAAGCCGCTTTTTTTGGTTATTCTACCAAAAATTTGCTTATGTCGGATAAATAATCATCATAATTATCCGAAGAAATCGTCAGGTCAAGCTTTGCTGCCGTGTCAAGACTGAATAAGCCGATCAGACTTTTGGGGTTTACCTTGTAGCCGCCGTTGGACAGCTCGGCAGCAAGATCGTGGTGAGAACAGGTTATTCTGTTGAATTCCCTGATCTCATCTAAATCGGTAAGTGATATTTTTACGGTTTTCATTTTTTCACTTTCTTTCTTTTGGTCGTCTCATATATTTTTGTCGAATTTTCCGTTAATTATGATATCACTAATTTTTTTAAAGTCAATAAGAAATTGAAAAATTGTACAAATTGTTGTATAATAGTAGATAACAAAGCAACAGGATATTGTGAATATTTATGGAACGGACGGTGCTATGAAGTTTTTGACGGTTACTCAGGGGTGCAAGGTCAATCACTGCGACAGTGAGGTCATTTCTCAATGCATGATGTCAAAGGGATTTGAGGCGGCTGCGGAGGGAGATGCGCCCGATGTGATAATTGTAAATTCCTGTACGGTCACGGAAAACAGCGATAAGAAGGGGGCTCGCATTATCTCCAAGCTGAGGAGGGATAATCCCGAGGCTGTTATCGTGCTGACAGGGTGTTATCCGCAGGCTTTTCCCGAGGAGGCGGAGAAGAACGGGAATGCGGATATTGTTGTGGGAAATGCGGCTAAGGAGAGTATCCCTGAGCTGGTGGAGGAGTTCCTGAGAAGCGGGAAGGCTGAATTCGTTTGCAGAAGCCACGGCCGGGTGTTTGACGAACCTGACGAGTTCTCCCATGCCGAGAATACTCGGGCGTATATCAAGATAGAGGACGGGTGCGACCGATTT
>JAFLUH010000111.1 GCA_022508895.1 Oscillospiraceae bacterium | reverse complement strand
TGAAGAAAAAAAGCGAGGGCTACGTCAAATATCTGAATGTTGTATTTTCGGTGATATTTGTGGGGGTGCTGACGGCGATAATGCCAAGACATACCATAGTGCTGTATGTGTACCCCATAGCCATCTCAAGCCTTTATTTTTCGGGCAAGCTCAATATATTCTCAACGGTCTTATCGATAATCGTAACATCGGCGGGACAGCTTATCTCCTATTACATACCCTGCGATAAGGACGCTAATTTCTACGACCTAAGAAGCACCGTCCTGTTCGGCATAATCCCAAGAGCGATGATACTTTTTGCCATCGCATTGATCTTCACCATGCTCTGCAAGCGCACGGCTTCTCTGCTTGGCAATCTGATGAGCGCCGAGCAGCAGGATCAGCTCCGTGAAAAATCGAAGAAAATATCCCAGACGCTGGTAAACGCAGTGAAGGAAATAGATGACATCTCGGCAGAGTCCGCCGAATCCGGCAAAACAATGGCTATGCAGTCGGAAAAGGTGCTGCGTGACAGCGAGGAGAATGCCGAGTATATCCGCAGTGTAGGCGAGAACATGAGCATGATCTCGGAAAATCTCCGCACACTGAACAGCATGAGCAGCGAGATAGAAAAGCTGCTGAAGCATTCGGACGAGATAACCGCAGAAAACAATTCCTCCCTTTCAGTTGCCGAGGACGGCATGAAGCAGATCTACGCCTGCACCGACGAAAGCATGAGGATCATATCGGGTCTTGCCAAGCAGTCGAAGCAAATTTCCGATATCGCCAAGACCATCGAGGACATTTCGCAGAATACCGATATTCTTGCGATAAATGCATCCATCGAAGCGGCTCATGCAGGAGAAGCGGGCAAGGGCTTTGCCATCGTTGCCGGAGAGGTTGCCACACTCTCCGCTAAAACAAAAAGCGCCGCACAGCAGATCAGCAGCATTATAGCATTGTTCACACAAAATATAAAGGACGCCGTTTCGTCAATGGAGCAGAACTTCACCCTCACACAGGACGGCATGGATAACATGAGCCTTATCAAGGAATCTGCCGAGAAGCTGGGGCAGTCCAACAGTGAGATATCAAAGAATGTCGGACACATCGCCGAGCTTATCTCCAACGTTGCGAAAAACGGCGACGAAGTTACAAACCGCCTTAACGGAGTAAGCCAGAACATCACAAACAACTACGCCTCAATATCATCCGTATCCGAGACGATACGTAAAAACAGCGAGAGCATAGCCATGATGAGTTCAATGGTAAAGGATATCCGTGAAATGTCCGAACAGCTGGAAATTCTGGTAAAATAAAGCAAAGATAAATACATAGGCGACCGCACCTTTTACAAAACAGTCCTGCTCATGGTAGTGCCTATGATACTGCAAAGCCTTGTGACGAACCTGGTCAGCATGATAGACAACGTAATGGTCGGACAGATCGGCACGGAGCAGATGAGCGGCGTTTCCATCGTCAACCAGTTTATTTTCGTGTTCAATATCACGATATTCGGCTCGGTATCGGGACCCAGCATCTTCGGAGCACAGTTCTTCGGCAAGGGTGACAGCGAGGGGCAGAAGCACACCTTCCGTTTCCGTCTGCTGGTGTGCGGAGGGATCATAGCGCTGGGTATTGTCATTTTCGGTCTGTTTGACGACACGCTGATCACGCTGTTCCTGAGCGAGAACGACTCGCCCGAGGTGCGTATGGCAACACTGGGCTTCGGCAAAAGCTATATGCGTATCATGCTGATAGGGCTGATACCCTTCGGCATCGGGCAGGCGTATTCAAGCGCCGTGCGTGAATGCGGCGAGACGAAGATACCGATGATAGCGTCCTGCTCGGCAGTGGGACTGAATATCCTGCTGGATTATGCGCTTATCTTCGGCAAACTCGGTATGCCAAAGCTGGGCGTTGAGGGTGCGGCGATCGCCACGGTAATATCAAAGGTCATCGAAGCCGCTGTGGTGATCGTATGGGTACACACGCACCCCAAGCGCAACCGCTATATCGTCGGCGCTTACCGTGGCTTTAGGATACCGCTCAATCTCACGGCAAGCATGACGAAAAAGGGGCTGCCGCTGCTGTTCAACGAATTCCTTTGGGCTGCCGGAATGGCGTTCATTGCACAGTGTTACTCGGTGCGTGGGCTTGACGTTGTGGCGGCACGCAACATTTCAAGCACGATGACAAATCTGTTCAGTTCGATCTATATTCAGCTCGGTGCGTGCATTGCAATACTTGTGGGCAACAAGCTGGGCGCAGGACGGCTTCGTGAGGCGAGAGCTCTTGATGATAAGCTGCGGTTTTTTGCTGTTGCGGTGACTGTGGTGACCGCTGTGGCAGTCTTTCCGCTTGCAGCCGTCTTCCCCGACATTTACAACACCACCCCGCAGGTGCGTTCCCTCGCCTCGTACATGATAATCATTCAAGCCTGCGCAATGCCGCTCTGGGCGTACACCAACGCCTGCTATTTCACGATACGCAGCGGTGGCAGGACGGAGCTGACCTTCTTGTTCGATTTTGGCTTCACATGGATCGTGCAGATACCGTTTGCCCTTGTGCTTTCGTATCTGACGGCTATGGATATCCGCCTGATATTCGCACTGGTGACGTTTTCTGAGATTATAAAATCGGTCATCGGTTTCTTTATGGTGAGGAGCGGGATATGGGTGAATAATATTGTGGGGGCGAAGGTTTCTGAGGAAAAGTAAGCGTACCACAGACAGCGGTACCTTATCTATACAAATCAGAAATCGGGTAAAACACTTTTCCGCATGATAAAATGCTGTAAAAACAGTATACTGTATTGAGATTGATTGTTAAGGAGATGAAGATATGAAAGATGAATGTCTGATCTGCAAAGCACCACTTGTTTATTTGGAAGCAGATGAAGAAATGGAATGTGCTGTTTGCCATAAGAAAGAAAACAGCAAAACCCGATGTGAGAACAGTCACTATGTTTGCAACGAATGTCATATGATGGGGCTGGATACGATCATTGCACTTTGTTTTACCAGCACCTCAAAAAATCCTGTCGAAATATTGCAAAGTATGATGAATTTTCCGTTTTGCCATATGCATGGCCCCGAGCATCACGTCATGGTCGGTTCAGCATTGCTTACGGCATATAAAAATGCCGGGGGCGTCATTGACCTTGAGAAAGCGCTCGTCGAAATGATAAACCGAGGGAAGAACGTTCCGGGCGGAGCGTGCGGATTTTGGGGTGCGTGCGGAGCCGGCATCAGTTCCGGTATGTTTATTTCTATTATTTCTTCCTCTACGCCCTTGTCTGTGGAGCCATTTGCCTTATCACATAAAATGACGGCAAAGTCTTTATCAGCCATAGGAGAAATAGGCGGTCCCCGCTGCTGCAAGCGGGATTCATATCTCTCTATACTTTCTGCAATTGACTTTACGGCTGAGCAATTCGGTGTAAAAATGGAAAAACCGGAAATTGTGTGTCAACATTCAGCTCAAAACGGTCAGTGCATTGGCAAACGCTGCCCATTTAGCAGAGCATACCATAAGCAAACAAAATTCTGATTTACCCTATTAAGCACATAGTATCTTCAACGAAATTATTGAAATCCGAAACCTTTAAGTTTGAAAAATAATGTGAAATTATTTTTGTTCTCAATAACACAAATAAAGGGGATGACTATGTCATTCCCTTTTATTTGATATATATATTACTCCATTCCCTTTTTAAAGTAAGCCGCAAAGAAAAGCACGACCACTACAACGAAATTGACCGCAATAACAACAATGCTGTCCGTCATACCTTCAAAATTACTGTTTACAAGCACATTGATCTGCTGAGAATATGTAAATCCCGCTACTTTCTCTATAGTCTCGTTGAACATGGCAAGCATTGGCATGATGGAAAAAATCATCATCACGGGAATGGTCACTGAGGTTGCTGCCATCTGATTTTTCGAGATGATACCGATAACAGCTCCCACAAGTATCGAAATAATGATACCTGCCGCCATTGTCAGCATGAACCCTGCCACATCAGCGCCGCTATATCCTCCCAAAATGGCGAAAACCACCGCACCTACCATGCACATTATCCAGATATAGGAGCCGATACCGAGAAGATACTGGACAGGCTTTACATTGGACATCATCAGAACACGCAAGGTGTTTTTTTCTTTTTCCTCAGAAATAACAGAGGACATACAGGCAAGCGGAGCCATGCCCACGAACATGACCGCAAACATCTTTGCAAAAAAATGCTCGGGCATATCCTCTATCTTTACCGTGGTGTCCATGATTATTGCAAGAATGGGGAACATGACAAAATGAATAAGTATCGCTTTGTTTTTCAGCGTTTCCTTTACCTGTTTCAGAAATACCGTGTATATGCCGTTCATCTCATAAGCTCCTTTCCCGTAAGCTCCATAAATACCGTTTCAAGGTCAGGCTCCGCCGAGTGTATAGTCTCCACCCTGCCGTTTTTCATCAGCTCGCTTACTATGTCGCCTGCCTGTATATCGTGAGGAATCTCCATGTCTGAGCCGTCTGTAAGGTGCAGTCTCAGCGTTTTCTGATGATTATAGCGCCTGCATATTTCCTTGGGCTGTCCGTACTCGATGATTTTTCCCTCATTCAGCAGGGCGATGTTGTCACAGAGCTTTTCCGCCTCCGCCATATTATGAGTTGTGAGGAAAATCGTCTGACCC
>JAFLUH010000110.1 GCA_022508895.1 Oscillospiraceae bacterium | reverse complement strand
TGTTTCGGGTGCAATTCTCCGCTAAATCAATGATTTAGCGGAGAATTGGTATAAAGCCGAAACAAGCCCACGCCGAGTGGGCATTTTTGTTTTCACAAAATTTTCCAACTCCCAAATTTTCCCTTAACCAAGCCTATCCCGCCCATCTTCTTTTAAATAATCCGCAAAAGGTGTTGCAAAAAAAGCCAAAATATGATACAATGTAAAAAAATTGTAACCGTTTTGTAATAATTTTTAGGGATTTAATGCAATGAAGAACAACGAAAAACGTTCCGCAGGAAGCGCCCTGTTCACCGCAATAGCGCTTTTCGGAAGCTACATATCGAGCACCGCCGTAACGGCGTCAAAATACATACTGAAAGCCATCGGCGTCGTACTGAAAGCTCTCTGGCATCTCACCGACCGCTTCAGGCAGTGGCTCATCTCCCACCTGAAAAAGCTGGGACTTGTCCTGCTGAAAGCGTTCATACGCGCACGCAAGGCGATAAACAAGCCCTTTGACGACGCAAAAGCGGAAAAGGAAGCCAACGGCGGCCGCCTCAGCTTCGGCACCGCCCTCAATCTGACGAACCATATCCTTTTCGGCAAGCACGGCGTATTTGTGATACTTTTCAATATCGCCGTCCCCGTGATAAGCGTATTCTTCCTTTTCAGCGTGATAGCCTACTCCGTCTCTCTAAACTACGCCGTAAAGCTATCGGTAAACGGCAGATTTTTAGGCTACATAGAAAACGAGCAGGTATTCCTTGATGCGCAGGAGGTGCTCCGTGACCGTGTAAGCTATCTTGGCAGCGACATCACCATAGATGCGGTACCCTCCTATTCCATTGAGCAGATAGGCTCCGCCGACACTCTGACAAAGTACCAGATAGCGGACCTTGTCCTTCAGAATTCAGGAGTAAGCCTTGACTACGGCTACGGCTTCTACATCAACGACACCTTCTACGGTGCGCTGATGGACTACACCAATGTGCGTGACACCCTTGACGACCTTCTTAAAAAACACAAGACCAACAACCCCAGCGAGGTAGTGGAGTTTGTAGATGAGATAAGATACGACGAAGCGGGACTGTACCTGACGGACAGCGTTATCGACGAGAAATGGCTTATCGACCTTCTTACAGGCACAAAACGCAGCGCCTCCTACTACACGGTGGAATACGGCGACAGCATCTATTCGGTGATGGAAACGGTAAACAAGACCGAAAGCGAGCTTGAAGCCATGAACCCCGGCATTACCGAAACCGAGCTCCACGTCGGCGACAAGATAAAGTACAGTGAGGAGATACCCTTCCTCTCCGTAAGCATAACAAGGACCGAGGTCTACAACGTACCCTCCCAGTACGACACCGAGACCTACAGCGACAACACCATTTACGAGGGCTCCTCCCGTGAAATGAGGAAGGGCGTATACGGCGAGAACAGGGTAACGGCGGACGTGACCTATGTAAACGGCGTAGAGGTCGGCAGGAACATAACAGACGTGACCGTGCTGTCGAAACCCGTCAACCAGATAATCGCAATAGGCGTCAAGCCTACTCCTGCCGGAACCTTTATCGGAAGCACCGCTGCATACGGCAAGCTGATATGGCCGGTAAGAGGCGGCTACATAAGCGAGTGGACAGCATGGGACGGCGGCTACAGAGGACATGTAGGCATAGACATTGCAGGAATGGGCTGGGGCGACCCTGTCTATGCGGGAGCCAGCGGCGTAGTCACATACGCAGGCTGGAACGGTCAGTTGGGCAACTATGTGGAGATTTACCACCCCGATCTTGGAATATCCAGCGGCTATGCCCACAACAGTGCGATTTACGTCTATGTAGGACAGCAGGTGGCGCAGGGCGAGTGCATATCGGGAGCAGGAGCCACAGGCACTGCGTACGGCACCCATGTTCACCTGACCGTAAAGGTAAACGGCGGATACGTCAACCCACGAGCATACCTTGATTACAGTGGACACAGGGTACCTTATAACCCGTAAATCAAAGCAGGCGGCAACGCCTGCTTTATTTTTTTGAAAACCCTATTGACAAAAGTAGACTAATATGGTATATTTTATTGGGCAGATAATTTTGCACAGAAATGCACAAACTAACAGAAACACTCCGAAAGGAAAAGCATAAAAATGAGCACGACGCAAGCACTGACCAAGGAACGCTATAACGTAGGCGGAATGACCTGCTCCGCCTGCTCCGCTCATGTAGAAAAATCGGTGAGCAAGGTAAACGGCGTATCCAAGGTAGAAGTGAACCTCCTTACCAACTCCATGACCGTGGAATACGACCCATCGGTATGCGGCAAAACCGACATAATCCACGCCGTAGAGCAAGGCGGCTACACGGCTTCGCTCCCCACCCCCAAAAAAGGCGAGGAACGCCGCGAAAGCCCCGCCGAGCTTCGCAAGCGTGAATTCAAGACCATGCGCACCCGCCTTATCTGGTCGATAGTTTTCCTCGTCCCTCTCTTTTACATTTCAATGGGACACATGATAGGCTTGCCCCTGCCAAGCTTCATGCACGGCGCCGCCAACGCCGTGACCTTCGCCTTCACCCAGTTTATCCTCACCGTCCCCATCGTGATTATCAACAGCCACTACTTCAAAAACGGCTTCCGCAACCTGATAAAAGGCTCTCCCAACATGGACACCCTCATAGCCTTAGGCTCAGGCGCAGCCCTTGTCTACGGCATTTTCGCCATCTACCGCATAGGCTGGGGCTTGGGACACGGCGATGATGACCTTGTCATGCAGTACATGATGAGTCTGTACTTTGAAAGCGCAGGCACCATTTTAACGCTTATTTCCGTAGGCAAAATGCTTGAAGCAAGGGCAAAGGGCAAAACCTCCTCCGCCATAGAAAAGCTTCTCGACCTCGCCCCCAAAACCGCAGTGGTGGAGCGTGACGGCGCAGAAATAACCGTTACCCCCGACGAAATAGTAAAGGACGACATCATAATAGTGCGTGCAGGGGAAAGCGTCGCCGTAGACGGCGTAATAACCGAAGGTACGGGCACTCTTGACCAGTCCGCCGTAACAGGCGAAAGCATAGGCGTGGAAAAGACCGTAGGCGACGCCGTAATAGCCGCCTCCATCAACAAAAGCGGCTACTTCAAGATGCGAGCCCAGCGGGTAGGCGACGACACCACATTAGCGCAGATAATCCGCTTGGTGGAGGACGCCACCGGCTCCAAAGCCCCCATAGCCAAATTAGCCGACAAAATAAGCGGAGTATTCGTCCCCATAGTAATAGCGATAGCGATAATAGCGGGAGCCGCATGGCTGATAGCCGGCGACACCGCCGAATCCGCCCTGTCCACCGCCATATCCGTCTTGGTAATATCCTGCCCCTGCGCCCTCGGGCTTGCGACTCCCGTGGCGATAATGGCAGGCACGGGCAAAGGCGCCGAAAACGGTATCCTGATAAAATCCGCCGCCGCCCTTGAGACCGCCCACAAGCTAAAAGTGGTGGTAATGGACAAAACAGGCACCATAACCACAGGCAGCCCCTCGGTAACGGCAATAAGACCTGCCGACAACGTGACCGACCAACACCTTCTGACGATAGCCGCCGCCTTAGAGAAAAAATCCGAGCACCCCTTAGCCGAAGCTATCTTAGCCTGCGCCGTGGAAAACAACATCAAAATCCCCCCTGCCGAGGATTTTGGGGCTGTCTTCGGCAAAGGCGTATCCGCAAAAATAAACAACGCCCTCTGTACGGCAGGCAACGCCGCCATGCTTACCGACAGCGGCGTCGATATCACCGATTGGCAGTCCGTCTCCGACGAATTGGCAGATGAAGGTGCGACCCCCTTATATATAACCGAAAACAGCAAAGTGATAGGCATAATAGCCGTTGCCGATACCGCAAAGCCCACTGCCGCCGAAGCGATACAGGAGCTGAAGTCCATGAACATTGAGGTAGTAATGCTCAGCGGCGACAACAAGCGCACTGCCGAAGCGGTAGGCAGGAAGCTTGGAATAGACAGGGTGATCTCCGAGGTACTCCCGCAGGACAAGGAACGTGTAATAAGACAGCTTCAAGAGGAAGGCAATTTAACGGCAATGGTAGGCGACGGCATAAACGACGCTCCCGCTCTTGCCCGAGCCGACGTAGGCATGGCGATAGGCGCAGGCACCGACATAGCCATAGACAGCGCCGACGTCGTACTGATGAAGAACAGCCTTCTGGACGTATCGGGAGCGATCTCCCTCAGCAAAGCAGTCATTCGCAACATCAAGCAAAACCTTTTCTGGGCATTTTTCTACAACGCCCTATGCATTCCCCTTGCCGCAGGCGTTTTCGTCCCTCTCTTAGGCTGGCACCTCGACCCTATGTTCGGTGCGCTTGCCATGAGCCTGTCCAGCTTCTGCGTAGTGATGAACGCCCTGCGCCTTAAATTATTCAAGTTTAAGCACAAACCCGAAGAACAGCCTGCGGCTGCGACTTCGGAGAAAAATACAATAACTGTGAAAGGAACAGAAACAATGACAAAAACCATGGTAGTAGAAGGCATGAGCTGCGGACACTGCAGCGCCAGAGTAGAAAAAGCCCTGAACGCCATCGACGGCGTAACGGCGGCGGTAGACCTTGAAGCCAAGACAGCGACCTTGCAGCTTGCATCGGAGGTGCCCGACGAAACCCTCCGCAAAGCGGTAGAGGACGCAGGCTACGAGGTAGTATCCATAAGCTGAAAAAGAGAAACGGTATAGTTTTGCTATACCGTTTCGGTCTGTTGAAAAACCTCGGAAGGAAGGGGAGGCTTGGAGGGGAAACCATCAGGGTTTCCCCT